>NZ_JBWKAI010000020.1:0-39094 GCF_056500955.1 Streptococcus sp. F2 | reverse complement strand
CAATTATCAATAGCAATAATAAAATCAATCATCGTAGTCACCTCATCTATAGTGTACTACTTTGATTGATTTTGTCATTATGAATCTAGTTTTCTGAAAACAAAAGTTTCTTCATGCGTTTGGCGTGCCTTCTTATTCCCTTCTTTTTTGTAATAAACTTTAAAACTCTTATTATAATCATGGAGATTCTCTTTGATTTGACAAAAACCAGTAGCCGACTGTACGGGGCGCCATTGAGGATAGAAGGCCTCTACTGGCAACATGAGTAAATTATAGCCAGCTAAATAGGCTCTTTCCTGACGACGTAACCATTTAGGATGCTTCGCTAATAAAGCCCTTTGAATGGGTATCGAAAGAGACTTGGCCATAGGTTTTTGGTAAGAACAGAGCTTGCTTTGGTGATAAGGAATCCGCAAACTTTCCATGATATTGTTATCCAAAGAAATGGTTTTGGTTAGGTAACTGACTTTGCCAAATAAATCTTCATGAATTAAGTATTTTAGACGCAACAGATGTGCAGCTGTATCCAACTCCCACAAATGAAAGCCTAAACGAGACGAAAAGTAAAGACATTGTTTTTGGAAGGCCGTTAAACGATTTTTAAGCCAGAGTTTCTTTCCCAACAGCCAACGAACCTCGTAACTATGTTTCTGATAGGCTTGTGTACGTGCCACCAAACGCTCAATTGGTATAGGGCTGCACTGAATTTCTAAGGCTAACTTATCATTCACCCAAAGATCTGGAAATTGTTGTAACTCGGGAAGATACTTTTCCACACAAACCTTTTCTGTCTTTATCAGACTTGTGTATATTTTTGCTTTCAAATGCAAATGTTCTTGGGACTCATTTTCTGTTTGAAAATGACAATTAGCTAATGTGATGTGTGCAAAATGAGGGCGTATAATTTTTCCTTGACGCAAGCGAACAGGAGATCCGCAAGCTGGACAACGAAATGGTTGCTTCTGAGGATTAGGCTGTACTAGCAAAGAAATCACCTGATTCTCATTGGTTAAAGCTGTTAATACTCTCAACACCTCCTCTTAGTCCCTCTACCTTATTATTCGTAAAAAGAAACCATTCTTACCTCAATTTAGTCTTTTGTCAAAAAAACTAAATTGAGATACAAAAAAAGCAGGCAAATCGTTGCCTAGCTTCTTTGAGATGAGCTTTTTTTCAGCAGCCCATACAAGATAAGATTGACCAACATAAAACCACTCGTCATGTAAAAAGGAGTCACAAACATTTCCCAATGCCAGAGTGCGGGTAGTTTGGTTAATAAAACTGGCGTTAGAATAACACCAATATTCCCTGCGGTAATTGCCAAACTGGTTACAAAATGATTATGTTCCCTTTTAAAATGTTTAGCAATATAATCAAAAACAGCAGACATGGCACCCACAAAACTTGCTCCGATTAAAAGGGCTCCTAAGATGAAAAGGGCACTATGAGTAGCAAAGGTAAAGATAAGATTTCCCAGACCCATGAGGAGAATCATCACAGCCATGATGCTATCGTTAAGATACTTGGTTAGCTGTCCAAAGACCAGACCAATCAAAATACCGCTAATAGCTAAAATAGTCAGCATGTTACTCGCATAGAAACTGGAATAATGATATTTATTGACAAGAAGCGAGGGGATTTTAATGGTTGCTCCAATGTAAGAAATCCCCACAAAGAAGGTGATTAACATCAGGTAACCAACAGCCTGATCAATATAAGTTGTTTTCTTAAGGGTTAAATGACTTGTATCAATTTCAGGAACGTATTTGCTAAATAAAATGTAAACAGGAATAACCAACAAATACACAAGGTAGGTATAATTAACACCAACTAACAAAGCTAGACCAACGATAAAAGTCGTTAAGGCCTTTCCAATATTAAGCGTTGCCGTTCGAAAGCCAATCATGCTGGCACGCTCGTCACCCTCATAATAATCGCTGATAATACTGATAGAAAGAGAATTGTAAAGGCCAATACCTACTCCCAATAACAGACGACACATTAAAGCCACTACAAATTGCTTGGTGAAAAAAGATACCAGACCTGATATTAGAATCAACACCAATCCCAGTTGGATCGTTTTTTTCTTTCCTAATGTTGCGACGACAAGGTGACTTAGCATGACAAAAATGGTAATCATCATGGCTGGAATAGTCACGAGACTCTCCACAGAAGCCAAGCCAATATGAGGATTTTGCCCATGATAGAGGGCATAAAGTTTAGGAATGGCAGGGGCAATCGCTAAATGCGACATTAAAAAGAGTGAGATAGACAACATTGCCAATTTAGTTGGTAGTTTCGTTTTCATGAAAAATCTCCTTTAACTAAGATACTGTTTCAGTATATAGACAGTTTGCTGTTTAAGCAAGAATAGCGTATTAGTGACCAGTAAGTTTTTATCAATCTAAATAAGCTTTAATCACTAACGTTTCAGCATCAGTCAAGGAACGATAGGCTCCACTCGCTAGTTCCCCAAGTTCCAGTCCGGCAAAACTAGTTCGTTTAAGAGAAATCACTTTCAAGCCATAGGTCAAAAACATTTTTTTAACTTGATGAAATTTACCTTCTGAAATGACCAAACGTGCTTGTGATTTCTCCTGACTCGCCTGAAGGATTGTTAACTGAGCTGGTCGGCACTGCTCTCCTGTTGGAAACTTAATTCCTGCTGCGAAAAAATCTGGAGCATCTTCATCTAAGAAGCCATTGACTGTTACCATATAGATCTTTGCAACATGATGACTAGGATGTAACATTCGAAAACCTAAAGGTCCATTATCAGTGAGTAAAACCAAACCTTCGGTATCTCTGTCCAATCTGCCAACAGGATACAAGGCTGGGTGTCTATCTTTCTCCGAAAGTTGATCCAACACTGTTACATGGTTAATATCGCTTCTTGCCGAGACAACCCCTGCTGGTTTATTAAGGATAAAATAGGAATGTTTGGGATGACTTATCCGTTTTTCGGAAATCTCAATCAGTTGTAGCCCGGGGTCTACATTTTGTCGCCCACTCCAAGCAATCTCGTGATCAATTCTCACGTCTTGCCCCTTGATCAACTGTTTCACTTGCCGCCGCGAACCATCTGTAACTACCTCTAATAATTTATCTAAACGCATATTAGTAGTGTAACATAAATTGATAGCAACAAAAGAAAAAGAAGGAAAAAGACTTCACCTCAAGAACTCTTCTTCCTCTTCCTTCTTATAAAATTATTAATGATTAGTCAACTTCATTTAATTTAGATGCTGCAGCTTCATCCACAATCACAATCACATTCTCATGTTGTTGGAGAATACTAGCTGGAAGATCTTCTGTGACAGGACCAGATACCATTCCTTTAATAGCATCTGCTTTTTCTTCTCCAAAAGCGAGAAGAACAATCATTTTGGACTTCATGATAGAAGCAATGCCCATAGAGATAGCTTGTTTTGGGACATCATCAATACTTGTAAAGAAACGACTATTGGCTTCAATGGTTGATTCTTGAAGTTCCACCACATGCGTTTCTTCTTCAAAAGAAGTCCCAGGTTCGTTAAAACCAATGTGCCCATTACGTCCAATCCCAAGCACTTGAAAATCAATCGGATGCTCTGCAATGATTTGGTCATATCGTTTAGCTTCTGCTTCGACATCGGTTGCTAAACCATTGGGCAAGTAATTCTTTTTAAAAGGCTTCGCATTAAAAAGATTTTGACGCATAAAATAATCATAACTCTGATCGCTCTCTACTGGAAGACCGACATATTCATCCAAGTTAATACTTGTTAAGTCCGAAAAATCCAAAGGACTTTTGACCATTTCTTGGTAAAAACTAATTGGTGAACTTCCTGTTGCTAATCCTAACGTCTTAGCTCCCTTAGCTAAACTATCTTTCAATAAGGTAAAAGCGATTTTCCCACCTTCAATCTGATCTTGGACCCGAATAATTTTCATATCATTCTCCTCCTTTTATTGGTATAGACCTTTTATAATTTCATTATATGGTATATACCAATTTTTGTCAAGCCTGTCCTTTCTTTTCTGATGAAAGATTAAAGATGACGGGTTAGACGACAAGTGATATAATAGAAAAGATTTATCTTATCAGAGAGCGACTACCCAGAGGTGCTCTAGTAACTCAAAGGAGACCTAATGAATACTAACGATTTTGATTTTGATTTGCCCGAAGAACTGATTGCCCAAACACCACTTGAAAAAAGAGATAGTTCAAAACTTTTGATTATTGACCACGAGCAGAAGACGATGATTGATAGCCATTTTGATCACATCATCGATCAACTAAATCCAGGTGATGCGCTTGTCATGAACAATACTCGTGTCTTACCTGCCAGACTCTATGGGGAAAAACCTGACACCCATGGTCATGTGGAATTGCTTTTATTAAAAAATACCCACGGAGATCAGTGGGAAGTCCTTGCCAAACCTGCTAAACGCCTCAAAGTTGGTAGCCAAGTCAGTTTTGGAGATGGTCGATTAACAGCAACCATTGTTGAAGAATTAGAACACGGTGGCCGCATTGTGGAGTTTAACTACGAGGGGATTTTTCTAGAAGTTTTAGAAAGTCTTGGCGAAATGCCTCTACCTCCTTACATCCATGAGAAATTAGATGATGCTGAACGTTACCAAACCGTATATGCTAAGGAAAATGGCTCTGCTGCTGCCCCAACTGCTGGTTTGCATTTCACAACAGACTTACTCTCAAAAATCGAAGCTAAGGGTG
The DNA here is from genome assembly GCF_056500955.1 of Streptococcus sp. F2. NCBI lineage: Bacteria > Bacillati > Bacillota > Bacilli > Lactobacillales > Streptococcaceae > Streptococcus > Streptococcus sp. F2. The sequence continues at coordinate 34,374 of NZ_JBWKAI010000020.1, read as the reverse complement.
TCCATTTGGTTTACCTAACTCTACATGTGGGCTTGGGGACTTTCCGCCCTGTTTCCGTGGATAATCTTGATGACCACGACATGCACTCTGAATTCTATTCCCTTTCAGAAGAAGCAGCACAAACACTGCGCGACGTCAAAAAAGCTGGAGGCCGCATTGTCGCTGTTGGAACCACATCTATTCGTACATTGGAAACCATCGGAAGTAAGTTCCAAGGGGACATTCAAGCTGATTCTGGTTGGACCAATATTTTTATTAAACCAGGCTACCAATTTAAGGTTGTTGATGCCTTCTCGACTAATTTCCATCTTCCAAAATCAACTCTTGTCATGCTTGTTTCCGCCTTTGCAGGGCGTGACTTTGTCCTTGATGCCTATAAGCATGCTGTCGATGAAAAGTATCGCTTCTTTAGTTTTGGCGATGCCATGTTTGTGAAATAAAACCATGAAAACACTTGGAAAATGGCTGCGCTTCTTGATTTTTTTAACCTTCTGCATTAGCTTTTGGCAAAAAGACTATCGTCGCCTAACCTTTGAAAAAGAGCACAAACCTTATCAGGACTTAGTGACACCTTTTTACCAAAACCATCCTAAATTACAAGAACTCCAGCTTTCAGAAGCTATTAAATTACGCCACGACTTGCTTGATTATGTTCGAAAACTCAATAGGGACGGATGGTCCTATAAGGCCATCCAAAAAGGCTACCTTGAACACCTTACCGTTGGAGGAAACTCTTATCATTTCGAACAACATTATAGTCGCATTCGCCTGATAGGCTCACCTGACTTTCAAAAGCTCTGGCAACAAGAAGAGATGACACAGACGCCTCAAGAAGCTCAAAAACGGCTAGAACTCCTCTTGACCTATTTAAACATGCCAGAAGAATTGACTGGACAGGTTCACCAAACTCAGCAAATTTTGGCGCATTTTAGCCCCAATTTAACTCCCACAGATCCCTTCTGGGATCAATTATCTGCCCTCATCCAAGCTTGCTATATCAATCTGGAGCACATCCCTTACAGCAGTTTTAACCGGCAAATCCATCAGCTACGCTACCTCTTATCTACTCAACAAATCGAGTGGGTTCGTTCTCAGTATGGAAAAAAAGGAGAAACTGATGCGGATGCTTTAGCCAAGTATCTGGCTACTCTCGAAGATGACGACTACAATCTATATGAATCGTCTCGGTATCACAATAAAGTCGCCAGTATATTAGATGCCAGTGGCAATCATCAGGCTGTCTACACTGATAATATTCCCCAATCTAACTATAAGATTTTGATTCATTTTCATTCAGAATTTATTTTGTCAGAATCTGGACAATTTTTAGTCGCATTAGATCCGGAAAACCTGACACGTAATAGTATTGTCAATGGTTCCTCCTTCAACTACGGGAATCAAAACGATGACTTACACCGTCTCCTTGATATTGATCCTATTTTGCTCTTTGACCCTGCATTTATCGAAGAGGCAACCCATAGTCCAGAAGCCACTTTCCTCGTTCCTGATTTGGAACAACACGGTGACAAACATAACCCTATTTATAGTAGAAATGGGAAATCCTCCAAACAACTCACGCGCGCAGCTATCAAAAAATTTAAAAAGTTGTTGCACCATTATCAAAGTACCATAACTAAAACGCAAACATCTCACAAACAATATTAAAGGAAAAGGTTTGACAAAGCTAATTGTCAAACCTTTTTTTATTTCTATAAAAGCACAGCCTCTACCGGTAGTCATATGACTGTTTAAAATGCCTCACTCCCAAAAGATTTCATCAATCGGCTAACTCATATTGTGATTAACCCGGTGCCATTCATTGATCACATAGGTTAAATTAATTAACTGCACGTAGCCAAGTCCGTTAACTTCTTCTGACTCTTCTGTAGCACCACCAAGACCTGCTGAATAAAGAGCAATAAGGTATGGAGATTCTTCACCAACAATCGCACCTATATTTAAAGCTTCTCTGACATACCCAGGTTTTTGATAGATGGTGATATTTGGCAAGTAAGCCTTGTAATACAAATCAGGAAAAGACTCTCCGATAAAATATAAGATATCTGCATATTTATCCTGATGCTTCCACAAATAATCAAGAACCTGCAAGTAGTACGCAGTGGTTGTCTTATTTCCCTTGCAATCAATAGTTGGTATGGGACCAGATGCTTTCCCATACCGATCGAATAGTTGATAAGCTTTATTCATGCCACCCAAACGTTCTGCCAAAGCGTATGCAGGTGTATTTTCTGAATAAACAAGGGAATACTCCTGCATATCTGGAATTGACATAGCCCCATTAAATTGAGCCACATAGGCATTATGTTCTTGTTCGTATTCATAATCCGTTCCAGTAATGTCAAAACGCTCTGTTAATGTCAGCTTGCCCTTTTTCACCTCATCAACCACCAACATGTTTAGCGGTAACTTATAAGTACTTCCTGCCGTCATGGGCTGGTGTTCATTCATGGCCACTGTCTTACCTGAACGAAGGTCTTTGTAGGAAAAAGCAATCTGAGACTCATCAATACCAAACTCTTCCAGATAAGCTTTCACCGTATCCACCAAACTCAACGTATGGTAGTCATAATAAAGGCCTAAGGCATTCATCTGTTCAAAATCTGCATCCATAGTAGCTTGCTTAGCTTCTTTGGATTTTTCTGGGAATGGCTTAGGTTTAACTGTATTTTTCTTATTTTTCTTTTTTAAATAGGCTATTTGCTGTTGATGCTCTCCCATTTTCTTGGAAGCTGTTTTCTTTTTAATCGCTAAGCAACCAACTAACATAGCTAAAGCCACTATGGTTAAAGTACCCCACAAAATATTACGTCTTTTCTCTCTTAACACCTAAAATCTCCTATACATTCTATTCTAGCTAAATCTGATTAAAAATCAAGGCATTATATTAAAAAGACAAACCATTTTTATCTTATCCTAGTCACAGACTGTTTTCCTATTAAGTCATCAAACCATCTAAAAAACCAATCTCCTCTCGAGATTGGTACCTGTTTCCTTATTTAGCCGCTTGGTAAAGTTCGGATACTTTTTTCCAATTAATAATATCAAAGAAAGCTTTGATGTAATTCGGACGGACATTACGGTAATTCAAGTAGTAAGCATGTTCCCAAACATCAAGTCCTAAAATAGGAGTTTTACCGTCTGAAATTGGCGTATCTTGATTGGCTGTTGAAGTGATTTCAAGTTTTCCATCTGCGTTAACAACTAACCAAGCCCATCCTGAACCAAATCGTCCAGTAGCAGCTGCCGTAAATTGTTCTTTAAAAGCGTCAAATGAACCGAAGGCATCATCAATAGCTTGTGCAACATCAGGAGTGACGTCTTGTTTTTCTGGGGACAATAATTCCCAGAAAAGGGCATGGTTTAAATGTCCTCCACCATTATTAATTAAGGCTTGACGAATATCTTCTGGAATTTTGGTGACATCTGCCAATAATTCTTCGAGGTTTTCACCTATTTCAGGGTGTTTTTCTAAAGCAGCATTCGCATTGGCAACGTAAGTCGCATGGTGTTTATCATGATGGAGAGTCATTGTCTCCGCATCAAAATGTGGTTCAAGAGCATCATACGCGTATGGAAGTTCTGGTAAAATAATAGCCATTTTCCTGTCCTCTTTTCCTTTATGATAAGTCTATCTTATCGCAAAAAATAAGAGCTTTCAACTAATTTGATTATCTCTTAGAAAGCGGTTCAATCGCTCCTTTGTAATGTGGTTACCATCTTTAAAAGAGCTATATCAACTAAATACTGTTTTTCATAAATCCCAGTTTTAATCTGATAATCTGTCTCAATTAAGGTTTTGACCACAAATGCTAGCTCCTTGAGAGACAACATTCTAGAATCTTTAATAGCATACTTAACTTGATAAGGATTAACTCGCCGACCAAGTATCTCTGACAAACTGGTTACAAGCTGCTGTTCTGATTTTCCTTCTTTAGCAAGAATGGCAAGCTGTAAATATAAGCGAAATTGACCCAACATAATAGCAATTAATTTAATATCATCTTCCCCTGATAAGCGTAAATCATGAATCAAATCTCTAGCTGCATCGATTTTTCCTCGTAGAACGAGTCTGGTTAAGTCAAAAATATTGTCTTGCAAACTTTTAGGAATGGCCTGTTCAATATCTGCTAGACTGACAGTCCCCAATTTTTTATAAGCTTTTAAAAAAGCCATGTTTTTCATGATTTGACTAAAATCATCGTTTGATTTCAAAAGTAATTGGTCAAAGGCACCACTCTCGAAACCTAAACCCAGTTGATGACTGTATTTTTGAAAATAAGTTCTCAGCTCCGCTTCTTTCAACAGACTAGCTTCCAAAATAAGAGCATCTCGTTTTAAGAGTTTGACCAAGCGTCGTTTACTATCCAACTTCCCTGGTGCAAAGATGATTAGTCGAGTAGTCTCTAAGGGATTTTCTAAATAGGTTTCAAAGGCTTTTAGGTCTTTTTCTTTTAAGAAACTTTTTTTATTGGTCGTGATATCTAACAAATGATCAAAAATGACCACCTTCTGCTCAGCAAAAAAAGGCAAACTCAACAAATCCATTTCTGCATCCTGATAAGCCGTCTCGGACATGTCAAAATAAGAATAGGTTAAATCATCCTTATCAAAAGCAATTTGCGTCATTAAACGCGATTTTAATTGGCTATATTGACCAATATCTTCTCCAGTTACCAAGGTAATGAGGCCTAAATTTTGTTTATTCAGTTTCTCTATCTTTTCTATCGCAATCATGCTTTTATTATATCATCTTTCAAAAGAAAAGCTACCGACCTGATATCAAGGTGTTAAGAAATTAATGCACTTTCCCCTGATCAACGAACAGTCTCAATATGCCAATTTAGCCATCCTGTCAACCGAACAGCTCCTTGAATATCCGTGCGATAATAAGAAATTTCCCTATCCTCCAAACGGGTTAGGGTTTCTCTGTGAGGATGCTGATAACGGTTATTTTTTCCAGCAGAAATAAAGGCCACTTTAGGCTGAATATGGTCTAAAAAAGCTGCACTAGAAGAGGTATTTGATCCATGGTGACCTGCTTTTAAATAATCTACTCTTAGTTGAGGATAACGTTCTATGATCTCGTTTTCCCCCTCTTTTTCCAAATCACCTGTAAATAGAAAAGTTTGATTGAGGAGCCTACCATAAAGAACCAGAGAATCATTATTTTTCCCGTTCCCTAACTGCCAAGGATAGAGTACCTGTAAGACACTTCCCATAATAGGCAATTGGTCTCCAGCTGCTAAAACCCTAACGTAACATTTTAAACGCCTTAACCGCCTAACAAAGCTTGGCTGGCTTAAACTACCTTGGCTAGTCAAAATCTCCTTTATACGAATAGCTTTGGCAACCACCTCTATATCCCCCATATGATCAGTATCCGCATGAGTTACTAGTAATTGGTCAATGGTGTGAATGCCTCTACTTTTTAAGTAAGGAATTAAGGTTTTCTGAGCATTCGATGTCTGATGCCCCTGTCGCCACTGCTCTTTTGAAGAAAAGGAAAGGCGCCCACCTACATCTATTAAGAGATTTTTTCCTGTCCAATCCCTCACTAAAATACTATCGCCCTGGCCAATGTCGATAAAGGTCACTTCATTGGTCAAAGGATATTTAACAGATAAAAGCGTCAGGCCTATGACCAAGCCGCAAATGATAACTCTTTGTCGTATCTGCCGATGGTCATAAAGAATAGCGAAGCTAATCACCAGGATAAGCAAGTGCCAACTGGTCGGACTTCCAAAAACAAGGGAGGTATTGAGGGTATTACCAAGAAATTGAATGACTTTTTCTAAGAAAAGAAAGAGATAATTACATCCTGAGAGAGTTATCAAAGGAGACAAACAGAAAACCAAGCAAAGAAGAGGCAAAATCAAAACATCGAAGAGATAAGACAAAAGCCCTGTTAATACCATTGACATGGGGTTAAAACTAGCAAAATAAAAGAGCAAGAAAGGTAACATCCCTAAAGAAACAGTAATGACCTGGACGAAATGCTTTTTAACTCCCGATAACTCCTCAAAAGTGATAACAGTTAACATAAACGCATAGCTAAATGTTAGTACTCCACCAACAGTCATCAAAGCATGAGCATCCCATAAAAGAACAAGTAAGAAAGCGCAAGCCAGATTATCTAAGCCTTTTATGCCTAGATGACCTAATTGAGCCTGCAGAAGGCTTCGAATAACAGAAATACTGTAACCTGTCAGCGCAGCATATAGACAGGCAAAGGGAAGCTCTATCCATTTAATCCATTCAAGAGGAATAGCTAATAGCGTCAAACCTCTTCTAAAACAGGTTAAAAAGAAGCCAACCTGCATCCCTGATAGGGCAAAAAGATGAATGATACCAAGCTGACTATAATAATCTGTCATCTCACCAAAGGACTTATCCAAATAGCCGAAAAGGAGTCCCGTCAAATAATGAGACATGGGCTTTGGAAAGGATTGTTGGCAATGGACAATAGCCTGTCGCCTCAAAGAAGATAAATAATCTCCTACTGACTTTGGTGAAACCACTTCAAGCTGCTCTACTTGTTCCACTTTTCCTATCCTGTAAATTCCCTGATAGGCTAAAAAAGATTGGTAATTAAATCCTCTAAAATTTCGGGAAGTCTCAGCCTTGTCCAATACTATTTTGGCATGCATCACTATCCAACGGTACTCTTTTTGGAAAAATCGGGCTTCCTTTTGATGTTTAAAACGATAAAACAACTGATAAGAATGATTACCGTGACGCCCAATAACAGCTAATTGATCTCCATTAATTCGAATACTATCCGGAACCAATGCTACCTGAGACACTTGTAAAGGTTGTGTTTCCAATTGCTGTCTCAACTGATGTTTCCGATAAACAAAGACAGCAGCAAATAAGGCCAGAATCATAACAACCTTACAGAGGGTCTTTTGAGGAAACTGCTTCAATAGTAACATTCCTAAGCAACCGCTAAGTAAGCAAGTCAACCAGCTAGGACAATAGATCTGATAATAAAGAGCCATTACCAAAAAGGCTAGTTGAATGGGAGGCAAGGGAGACCACTTAGTCCAACGATAGTTCATGTTTCAATTTCTCAAGTGTTTTTTCACCAATTCCAGATACCTGTCTAAGATCATCTAACGTTTTAAAGCCACCTAGACTGTCTCTCGTCTCAAGAATATCCTGAGCCCTTTTTACACCAATGCCCGAAATACGTTGTAACTCCTCTAAATTTGCCTTATTGATATTCACCTTTGTTGAGTTAGACATTTCTGCGTTAGCTTTACCTGCTGAGGAGGCATTTGGCAAGACAGAAATGTCTTCACCCTGCTTAGCCACATACACAACCTGTTCATCCACCAGTTTTTCTGCAAAATTAACAGCATGTCTATCAGCTTCCTGAGTAAGTCCCCCAGCTAATTCAATGACATCGCGCACACGACTATTTGCCCTGAGCTTATAAACTCCCTCCTGTTGTACGGCTCCTTTCAAATCCACTAAAATATTACTCTCTTCTGAAGAATACTTTTTTTCCTCACTAGCTGGCTGTTGTATGGAAGAAGAAGTTGATACAATAGGAAGTTTTGTTTGGCTCTGCTCTTTGCCCCAGATAACAAAACTTAGGGTTAGTATCAGAAAAATCGCTAACACAACACCAATCAAGCGTGGCAGAGAATAAACCTTTTTCAAGCTATTTGTTCCTTTAGTTAACAAGTCATCTATCATTTTTTCACCTCATCTTTTTATTCGTAAATGAATGTTAAAAAATAATTCTCATGAGATTTTTTGAAGAAAGTGCAAATGGCATCCCCTAGCAACCAACGCTTGATTGAGCACGAAACGGACTTTTCTATATAATGTTGTTACCAATTAAATCAAAGAAGATAATAGGCTATTGAAACCTATCTTTCCTATTAGGTACGTATGGTTTTTGCCACATCGCCCTCTCTGTCAACCAAAAATTAAGCAAGTACTCGATAAACCTGTCAATATTTCGTCGATCGCCTTCTTCTGATTTCTCTGTCACCAAATAAAAAAGCTAAGCTTTAGTAAGTCTGTTACGCAGAAATACTAAAGCTTAGCTCTTTTTTGAAACAAAGATGTTCTTCTTATTTTTGTTTTTTAATGGCGGTGTTTATCTGGATCCCAAACAAAGCTAGCAATATAGGAAAATAGCATGGTTAATAATAATACCACCACCAAAACCAAGCCCAGAGGCAATCGGTAAAGATAAGTTAAAGGGTTTCTTGCTTTGCCCGGTTGGAAAGGTACCAACTCATCATCCATTCGATCAAATTCTGCCTGAATACGGTTTGCCACCTCAGCAATCCCTTCATCATTCATGCGTTTAATATCTGAGACGTCAATGGGATTCCCAAAAGTCATGTCAACTCGTTCTCCCGCTAGTAATCCCTTGACCGACATAGGTCCTTGATAGGCTGCTGGCATAATCTTGACCTTAGCCATCTTAGCAATCACCGCTACCCCTCCTTTGACCTCTTGAGAGTGTCGGCTTCCACTTGGAAACATAAGAAGAGAACGATTGCTCTTTTTGAGCATATTAACAGGGTAACGAATAGCATCTGGACTCGGTTTATCACGATCAATAGGAAAAGCACCACACATTTTAATCCACCAAGCAAAGAGACGATTCGTAAACAACTCTTTTTTAGCCATAAAAATAAACTGCTTAGGACGTGCTGCAAATGCCATGTAAACTGGATCCCAAAAGGTTCGATGAGGTGCTACCAGAATATAATTCTCAGAAGCATCTAACATATTTTCTTCATGATGGTAGTGGGCATTGCCATTGACAACCCATAATAAAAAGATTACTAAACCACGTAAGTAAGCGTAAAACACAGGCTTCTCCTTTAATAGAATAATCTTACTTATTGTACCATGAAAGCTGACTTTTCGAAAGTCAAAATCCCTCTTCAAACATTCACCTCAAGCCTATTTTATGTTAAAATAACAGATATGATAAAAGCAATCTTAAAAGAAGGCGAACGTATTGATCAACTCTTTTCAAGTGATGTTCGCATTATTCAAAACAAGGATGTCTTTAGTTACTCTATTGATAGCGTCCTCTTATCCCGCTTCCCCAAAATGCCTTCCAAAGGGTTAATTGTGGATTTGTGCTCAGGAAATGGGGCGGTCGGCTTATTTGCTAGCACCAGAACCAAGGCAACCATCGTTGAAGTCGAGTTACAAGAACGGCTTGCTGATATGGGGCGGCGATCCATTCAACTTAATCAGCTGGAAGACCAAGTAACCATGATTTGTGATGATTTAAAACATCTCCTAAACCATGTGCCACGTTCAGGAGTTGATTTGATGCTCTGCAATCCCCCTTACTTTAAAAGTCACGAAAGTTCCAAGAAGAACGTCTCTGAACATTATTTATTGGCTCGTCATGAGATTACCACTAATTTAGAAGAGATTTGTCAGGTAGCCCGTCATGCCCTTAAATCAAATGGCCGTCTGGCAATGGTTCATCGACCAGATCGATTCTTGGAAATTATAGATAGCCTTAGAGCTAATGGTCTTGCTCCCAAACGGGTACAATTTGTCTATCCTAAATTAGGTAAAGCAGCTAATATGTTACTTATTGAAGCAATCAAAGACGGTTCTATTGAAGGGATGACTATTTTACCTCCTTTAATTGTCCACAAGGAAAATGGAGAATACACTGATCATATTTTTGAGATTTATTTTGGTACTGCTTCCAAAGGAAAACCTGATCATGACCACTAAAAAAGCTTATATGTATGTGTTAGAGTGTGCAGATAAAACCCTCTACACTGGTTATACAACTGATTTGCAAAAACGCTTAGCCACACATAATGCAGGAAAGGGGGCTAAATATACTCGCTACCGGTTACCTGTTTCTTTACTTTATTACGAAGTGTTTGATAGCAAAAAGGCTGCGATGAGCGCTGAGGCACTCTTTAAGAAACGAAAAACAAGAAGCCAGAAATTGGCCTATATTGCTACTCATCAAAAAGAAAAGAAAAATCATTGAGACTTATCATCTCAATGATTTTTTTATGCTTCACTGTCTTCCACAGGCACCAATTCTTTGATTGGTAACTTCAAGACATCTGATAAAATTAAAGGAACCACTTCAAGTGTTACTTCGGAATATTGAAGACCAAACCACCGCATTGGACTGGCAGTGACATGTTTGATGCTCGCTTTAGTCTGCATAATAAAGCGTTCAAAATTAGTGAGTTGACGTGCATTGGAGACCCGCTCTTCTATTAAAACAAAGCGAAAATCACCAACATCACGGCCAGGTGTGATGGTATATTCTTGTTCTTGTTTTGGCAAACGACCACTTTCCATCAAGTCATGAACAATCGTACGCAAATAGCGTGGCACAGCCTGTGGCATTCTAAAACCGAGATAAAGTTCGACTCGAACCATATAATCCGTTCCCATCATATCCACCTTGTACTTGGCTGTATAAGGCTCATCAGTTACCTGAACATTCACAAACCAATAAACTTGAGCGCGCTTGGGCCGCTTATCTAAAATAGAATACAAAATAGAACGGTCAATCATGTGATCCTGCATGCGATTGGAGAGATAAACCACATTGGTTTGATAAAGGTCAAAACGAACGTCGTCACGAAGTTGCTTAATCTGCTCCTTGTAATCATTCAAATTGAGAGATTTTACATACTTGAAAACAATGCGTGTGCCCGCATGCCAAATAAACATGACAAAGACAATTGCTAGCGCTAAAATAACCACTACATAGCCACCGTGCATGAATTTGACAGCGGAGGCCCAGAAGAAAATGAATTCTACAAGGGCAAAGAAAGTCATCACTAAATGAGCTAGGAAAGGTTTTACACCTTCTTTAATCAAATAGTAATTCAATAATATAGTGGTCATTAACATGGTAATGGTAATGGCCAGGCCATAGGCTGCTTCCATGTGAGCAGAGGTTCTAAAATACAAAACCGTACAGGACGTGACTGCAAAGAGAATCCAGTTAATCACCGGAATATACAATTGCCCCAAATTAGCACCAGGATAAGTCACTCGAAATAGAGGGAATATTTTCAAGCGCATGGCTTCTGAAACCAAGGTAAAAGAACCTGAAATTAAGGCTTGTGAGGCAATGATGGCTGCTAAGGTGGCAAGAATAACCACATACACCGTTAATTGGGAAGGTACACTAGCAAAGAAAGGATTAAGTTCAATGCCTGAATCTTTATGGGATAGAATCCATGCTGCCTGACCACAATAGGATAAGACAATGCATAGCTTGACAAAAGGCCAACTCACATAAATATTACCTCGGCCGACATGGCCTAAATCAGAGTAGAGAGCTTCAGCTCCTGTTGTCGCAAGGAAAATGGACCCCAAGATAAAAATCCCTCGATGATTTTCTGGACTAAAAAGCAAATGCAGGGCATAGTAAGGATTGATAGCCTTGAAAATTTCTAAGTGCCCTAATGTGTTCAGTAAACCACTAATTCCCAAAAAACTAAACCAAAGGAGCATCACAGGTCCAAATATTTTTCCGATAAACCCTGTCCCAAACCGTTGAATCCCAAATAGAATCATCAAAATAATCAGGGTTGTGATAATCACATTGGTTTGATTTTGATAAATCTGACTGAGACCAGGAACAGCTTTCAATCCTTCAATGGCTGAGGTCACCGTTACCGCAGGCGTAAGAGCCCCATCAGACAAAAGCGTTGCACCTCCAATCATAGCCGGAATAATGAGCCATGGTGACATTTTGCGAACCAAGGTGAATAAAGAAAAAATCCCACCCTCATGATGGTTATCCGCTTTTAGAGCAATCAAAACATATTTGATTGTTGTGATTAACGTTAAGGTCCAGATAATCAAGGACACGGCCCCTAGAATAAAGGGTTCAGAAACCTGAGCGATACCTCCTTGATTTTCCACCAAAGATTGCATCGTGTAGAGAGGACTTGTTCCAATATCTCCATAAACAATACCTAGAGCAATAATAAAACCTGCTTTTGATGCTTTATCAAAGGCAGTATGATGGGCATCAGACATCCCAATCTTCCTCCTAATAGTTAAAAAGTGCCATAAAATGACTGAAACCATTATAACAGATTCGAACGTAAAAGCAACTTTTTCAGAAAATTAAAGAGAGTCGATGGGAATCGACTCTCTTTAATCCTATTCACCTTTGTGACGAATCACAAATCCAGTGTTTTTAGGGCTTGATTTCTTTTCTTTATTGAAAAAATCTTTAGCATTACGTTTTGGTTTACGTTTGAAATCACGATTGCCACTGCCATCATGACCGTCACGTTTATCACGACGACGATCACCATTACGCTCATCTCTGTTACGGTCGCCACGATAGCCACCACGGCGATCTCCGCGGTTACGGTTGTCACGTCCACGACCACCTTTGCCATTTTTATTGCCATGGCCACCACCCACATACTTGAATGGTAATGGTTTTTCACGCGCAATTTCCACTTCTGGTAAGCTATCTGGATCTTGAACCGTTAAGCTCAAAATATACAATGCCAACTCTTCTGGAGTGAATTCAGCTGCTAATTGGATAGCATCTCCTTTGAATTTGTCAAAGTTAGAACGAATAGCATCATCTGCAAAATCACGTTCAATTTTTTTAAGGGCTACTTTTTTCTTGGCTTGGAAAGCCTCTTCTGCAGTTGCTGGGCGGAGAGGTTTCATCTGTTTTTTCGTTAAGTTCTCAATCATTGAGAGGTAGCCCATCTCATTTGGTGAGACAAAAGTGATTGACTCACCTGATTTACCCGCACGACCAGTACGGCCAATACGGTGAACATAACTTTCTGGATCTTGGGTAATATCGTAGTTATAAACGTGGGTAACTCCTGAAATATCAAGACCACGTGCTGCCACATCAGTGGCTACAAGAATATCAATTTGATCGTTTTTGAAATCACGGATAACGCGTAAGCGTTTATTTTGGTCTAGATCACCATGGATTCCTTCGGCACGGAAACCACGTAATTTTAGACCACGTGTAATCTCATCAACACGACGTTTAGTCCGACCGAACACAATAGATAATTCAGGCTGGTTAACATCCATCAAACGTGTCATGGTATCAAATTTTTCTTGTTCCTTCACACGGACATAGTATTGATCAACATTCACGTTGGTTAATTCTTTGTTCTTAATTTGAACATGCTCAGGGTCTTTCATGAATTTTACCCCGATTTGTTTAATAGGTGCTGGCATCGTTGCGGAGAAGAGCAAGGTTTGACGGTCTGCTGGGACACGACTAATAATAGCTTCGATGTCTTCCAAGAATCCCATGTTAAGCATCTCATCTGCTTCATCAAGGATTAAGGTTTCCACATGATCTAAAATAAGAGCCTTGCGCTTAATCAAATCTAACAAGCGGCCTGGTGTTCCCACGACAATGTGGGCACCTGATTTAAGGGCTTTGATTTGTTTTTCAATACTTGATCCACCGTAAACAGAGCGAACCTTAACCCCTTTTTCACGTCCAAAACGGAACAATTCTTCCTGACTTTGTACAGCCAATTCACGCGTTGGTGCAATGACCAATGCTTGGATGATATTTTCGTTAGTACGAATCTTATTCAAGGTTGGTAGACCAAACGCTGCTGTTTTACCAGTTCCTGTTTGTGCCTGACCAATAACATCCTTCCCTTCTAGTGCGAGAGGAATCGTCATTTCCTGGATAGGAGATGCTTTCTCAAAACCAGCGGTAACGACAGCTGATTGGATGTCTTCTGATAAGTTAAATTCTGTAAATTTCAATTGTTTCTCTTTTCTAAAAAGGCAGTGCGAAGCTGCCTTATAAACCTTTTAATTTTCGTCGTTTGATTAACAACCTAACTAGTGTAACACAATTAGAATCAAAAAGATAGGAAATAAGGTTAATCTCATTAATAACACGTTTTCATAAATAAACGATTCTTGTAACACTCCTCCAAAACAATTAAGAAAGCTCCTTTTCTAAGAAAAGAAGCTTCTCAATGTTGATTTTTAAAAGGCAACCTCTGCTTCACTTGGAAGTTCATTAGTGATGTAATCTCGAATTTCATCACTAGTTAACACCTCTTTGAGCACTTTAATTTTAGCACTGTTTTTATTATCCTGACGAGCTACTAGGGCACCTGCAAAGTGAACGTCTGGTTTTTTCTCATAAAGCAAGCGGTCTTTTTGAGGGGTCAAGTTAATTTTAGCGACGTAAGCTGGAAAGTTAAAGACAAGGTCATACTCAAAGTAAGCCTGGTTAAGGTTAAGAAGTGCCACCGGTTCAATAGCTAACTGTTTCGGATTGTCGGTAATATCTTCAATAGCTTTTGTTGGTTTGTCTGTTTTCTTAAGTTTAATCAGATTTTTTTCTTGTAACAATAGCAAAGCTCTAGTCATATTTGAAGGATCTGAAGGGATAGCTACCCTTGAACCATCTTTTAAGTCATCAATGCTTTTTAAGCCTTTACCATAAAAACCGGCCAATGAATGGTAGATAGGTGTTATCGAAACGAGATGTCCTTTATTTTCTTTATTAAAAACGTCCATGAAAAATTCATGTTGTAAAAGATTAGCATCATGTTCTTTATTTTCCAAGGCAATATTTGCTTGAATATAATCAGAGACCGTCTCAATTTTTAAGGTGTATCCTTTTTCTTTAACATTATCTTCAACCAATTCTAAAAAGGTGGATGATGGTTTAGTATAAGTTGCCACCGTGATCACACGATCTTCTTTAGCCTTAGTCGTATCTTTAGACTGACTTGATTCTTTTTTAGCGCAAGCCAGTAAAAAAACAGATGCCATAACAAGACATATTAGGGAAAGTACTTTTTTCATAACTCCTCTTTTCGTTTGTTTTTCTATTTCTTTGCATAGCGATTAGCTAAAAAATAGCCTAAGCTTTGCAAGATAAACACATACATAATAAATAAGAAAACAATCAGATACATGACCGGATAATCATATTCCTGATAACCAAAGCGATAGGCATATTCACCTAAGCCTCCCGCGCCAATAACCCCCATCACCGTTGAATAGCCTAGAACACTAATCGCCGTTGCTGTAAAGGACAAAATCAAATCCATCTTAATGGATGGGATCAAAAAATAGCGTATCAACTGTCCCTTACTGGCACCCAAACTCAAAGCTCTATCGATGACTACCTGAGGAACATTCAGCAAAGCCTGTTCAACGTAACGCGCATACAAACTCACTGAGACAAGCGTTAGCGGCAAAATAGCTGCTATCGTCCCAAATGATGTTCCAAAAATTAATCGATTAAGGGGAATCAAGATAAAAATAAAGATTAAAAAGGGCACACTACGTAAGGTTCCAAGGAACAAGTTTAAACATTGATAGGCCAAAGGATGCCTGATTAGGTATGATTTTTTCAATGAAAAGAGTAAAATACCTGTGGGAAAAGCGATTAGAAAACACAAAGCCAAGGTAAGCCCTAGCATTAGATTGGTCTCCCAAAATGAATTTAGAATGGCTTCCCCATGTTTTGCTAAAATATCAGTCATGTAATAAGAACTCCTTTACCTGGCTCACATAATCTGTCTCCAGTTGATGGGATGCTGTTTTTACAGGAACTACTGTTTCTGCAATCGTCTGGTGATCTAGAATCATCACGCGGTCACAATATTGTTTTAAAACAGAGAGATGATGGGCAATCATTAAAATGGAAATGCCATACTGGTCACGCAGGCTAGCCAATAAATCAAAAATCTCTTTTTCACTATTAGTATCCAAGGCAGAACTAATTTCATCACATAAAATCAACCTTGGTTTTTGCAAGATAGCCATGGCAATTGCTACTTTTTGTTGCTGGCCACCACTTAAACTGTGACACTTGACTTGCTTAACCCTCGTTAGGCCAAGAAAGTCTAAAATATCATCAATAGCTTCATGATCAACTTTTTGATGATTCAGCTTATAAACTAGGGATAAATGATAGAAAACCGTTTCTCCAGGTAAAAGGTTATGGTGCTGAAAAATATAGGCAATATCTTTACGCATTTGCCGTAATTGGCTGGCCGATAATTCCTTTAATTCTTGTCCTTGATAATAAATATGACCCTGATCATAGGACATTAAACCATTTATCATTTTTAAAATAGTACTCTTCCCAGTCCCGTTGGAACCAATGAGCCCTACTATCTCGCCTTCTTGAATGTTAAACGAAATGTGCTCTAATTTAAACTGAGCTTTTGGAAATATTTTACCCACTTCTTTTAATGCTATTATCATTATTTAATGCTCCTCGAAAACTTATCTTATCAAAAAAATGTAGCGTTTTCAAAAAATTTGCCTAGAAATCAAAGTCACTCATCCGGATTTCGATATCCTCCTACGCGTTTTAAATCTATTCCTCTTTTGGTCACTTTTTTAGGCAACAAAAAAACATGACCTTCCTCTTCTGAGACCAGTGGTCATGTTTTATCTTAATAATGAGATATTATTCTCCTAAAACAGCTGCTGCTAAAGCCTGTTGAATCGCAATAACACTTTGATCGCTCTTAAACTGTAAGGTTTCAGCAGGTTCCATAGCAGAGGAGACCCATATTTTCAGTTCAGCATCCAAATCAAAATGCCCTGATGTTTCGACTGTAAAACGAGAAATGGAGCGATAAGGAATAGACTTGTAAGATACTTTTTTGCCTGTCATTCCTTGTTTATCCACTAGAATTAAGCGTTTTTCAGTAAAAACAATTAAATCCCTAACCAATGAAAAAGCTAGTTCTACTTGCTCTCCAGTGACTAAAACATCTACTAGTTGAGCTTGAATTTTTTGATTGTCTTGCTGTGACGCATTGCCTAATAATCCTGATAATAATCCCATAGGATATCCTCCTTTTTTAGTAACTATACCACAATTGTTAATGATAGTCACACCAAACGAAAAGAGACTAGACAACGGAATCTAGTCAGAAAACAGCTAGACCTCGTGATACCAGTCTCCGTCGGAATTACATTTTTTCTTCCAATTTGACGTCTGGGTATTTATCTGCAAACCAGCGAAGGGCAAATTCGTTTTCGAATAGGAAGACAGGCTGATCAAAACGATCCTTAGCTAAAATGTTTCGGCTTGACGACATGCGTTGATCCAAATCATCTTCTGAAATCCAGCGAACAGTCTTTTTACCCATCGGTGTCATCACAACTTCAGCGTTGTATTCACCTTCCATCCTGTGTTTAAAGACTTCAAACTGCAACTGCCCTACAGCACCTAACATGTATTCACCTGTTTGATAGTTTTTATAAAGTTGAACAGCTCCTTCTTGCACCAACTGTTCCATTCCCTTATGGAATGATTTTTGCTTCATGACATTTTTAGGAGAAACTTTCATAAAAATTTCTGGGGTAAAGGTTGGCAGTGGTTCAAATTCAAACTTACGTTTACCAACAGTCAAGGTATCCCCAACTTGGTAGGTTCCTGTGTCATAAACCCCAATAATATCTCCTGCTACCGCATTTTGGACATTCTCACGGGACTCTGCCATAAACTGAGTGACGTTAGACAACTTTGCCCCTTTACCAGTACGGGTTAAGTTAACAGCCATTCCCTTTTGAAATTCACCTGACACAATACGCACAAAAGCGATACGATCACGGTGTTTAGGGTCCATATTGGCTTGAATTTTAAAGACAAAGCCTGAAAACTCTTTATCCAGAGGGTCAATCACGACATCTTCAGTCGTTTTGTGACCATGAGGTTCTGGAGCAAATTCCAAGAAAGTGTCTAGGAAGGTCTGCACACCAAAATTTGTCAGCGCTGAGCCAAAGAAAACAGGGGTAAGTTTACCATCTAAAACAGCTTGTTCCGAAAAATCATTACCAGCTTCCTGTAACAATTCAATATCTTCTAAAACTTGTTCATAGAAAGGGTTTTTTGCAAAAAGAGTTGCCCCTTCTTCAAAATCAGCAAATCGTTGATCTCCTTTGTAGAGTTCTAAACGCTTGTTGTGTAAATCATACAAGCCCTCAAAGGCACGTCCCATACCAATAGGCCAATTCATTGGATAGGAAGCAATCCCTAAGACCTCTTCTAATTCTTCCAAGAGTTCTAAAGGCTCACGGCCGTCACGGTCTAATTTGTTAATAAAGGTGAAGACAGGAATATTACGGTGTTTGACAACCTCAAATAATTTTTTCGTTTGCGCCTCAATACCTTTTGCTGAGTCAACAACCATGACAGCTGCATCTACCGCCATTAAGGTACGGTAAGTATCTTCAGAAAAGTCTTCGTGTCCTGGGGTGTCAAGGATGTTAACCCGTTTGCCAGCATAATCAAATTGCATTACTGATGAGGTTACGGAAATTCCACGTTGTTTTTCAATATCCATCCAGTCTGACTTAGCAAACTGACCTGATTTTTTTCCTTTTACAGTCCCCGCCTCGCGGATCTCACCCCCAAAATAGAGCAATTGTTCAGTGATTGTTGTCTTCCCTGCATCCGGGTGACTGATAATAGCGAAGGTACGGCGCTTTTTAATTTCTTCTGTAAGTGACATTCTTTTTTCCTTGTGTATTAAAATGGCAGAGCTTTTCTCTGAGTTATTTTCATTAGGTATTACTCGTTTATCAAAAGATTTAGGCTACATTGGTCTTCTCCATATACGATTAGCCTCTAAAGTTTTTCAAAACTGGTATTATAACTTATCTTAGGCTATCAATGAGTATCTTTTCTAAAAAATCGAGCCTGGAAATAATCCCAGACCCTTCTTATTATAGCTGATTTTAAGTGCTTTTTCAACGGCTTACTTTTCCTTAGAATAGGCAAATTCTAGTTGCTGTGATTCTCCAAATTTCACATAGGACCATTCTATCAATTTAACCATCCCAGTCAACCCTCCAGTCACAATCACAAAGTTTAGCAACAAATGACGGGTATGGATAACAGGAATATCTGTTACAAAGCCATAATTTCCCTTAGTCAGGAGACTGACAATAAGGAGGAGGAAATTAACAGTTGCAAAATAGCGTAATACTAGAACGGGCTTTAATTGGCTTGGATTATAAAAACGCAAGAGATAAATCAACCCATTAACCAAGAGAGCATAATGACCTAAGTAGAATGCCACATTCGCCACGTGCCATAGCTTGAAAGGATAGAGGTCTGGCGATAAAAGGGCCAAGAAAGTCCCTCCTATCCCCAAAATCATAAACAATTGTTTAAAACTGTTACGATCCGGTAGGAAAAAGACTGCCAGCATGGCAATACGGCAATGATACAAAGGCAAGGCTTCATTTAAAGGAAAACCTCTTAAGACATACCAAGTGTATAAACCAATCAGCTGTGATAACTGTAATCCCAAGAAAAAATAGCGATAAGGTTTTGATTGATAAGCTTGAAGTGTCAAAAAGACAAGTAATGGTGCTATCAAAAGTGATGACACATAAAAAATAAGTGATGTGTGAGGTGACCCAATCGGGTCAATTGCAAAAAAATCCATAACCATCCCTTTCTACGTTTTTTCATTATACCTTAATCTTTATGAGAGAACAAGCCCTTCTCTGTGCTTTTTCTAAAAAGCAAGGCTAAGGTAAGTCTTCACTTTAATTTTCAACTAAACGATTAACCAATTTAGCCAGCCCCATTGAGTTACTCCCTTTTAAAAGAATTTGGTCAGAGGGAGCAAGTAATTGTTGCACCTGTCTTACCATGTCTTCAAACTGATCTTCTTGCTGATTTTTTTGGAAGAACTGAACATGTCCTTCAGGATAAAACTCATGTGCTAATTGGGCTAACTCTTGAATATCATCACCATAAAAAACAAGTTGGTCAATGCGATCAGGTGACAATTGTTTGATTAACTGCGAATGTAGGGCAACAGAATCTGGTCCTAATTCTTTCATGTCAGCTAGCACTGCAATCTTTTTTCCACCGGGGTTCTTTGCTATGTTAGCAAAGGTTTCTAAAATCAGGCGCATGGCTGTCGGATTGGCATTGTAAACATCTGATAAGATGTCAGCACCATTAGCAGCTTTTTTCCATTCTGTACGATTAGCAGTGAGTTGAACAGACTCTAACGCCTCGATAATATCCTCATCTGCTACTGCCAACAATTTACCAACATAGGCTGCTACCATAGCATTGGTCGCGTTGTATTTTCCTGGTAGAGGTAGGGACACAGGTGTTGCTAACACATTTGTTGTAAACGTTAAGCTATCTTTTTCTTCTCGAATATCAGTAACATTCAATTCTTGGTGGTCACCAAATCGAATGACCATCTGGTTTTCTGGAAGATAAGGATCGATAATCGAATCACCTGGGGCAATTAAAATGCCATTTGAATCCATTCCATCAACAATTTGCATTTTCCCTTGAGCAATCTTGTCACGTGACCCAAAATATTCTAAATGGGCTTCGCCTACCAGAGTTAAAACAGCAATACGGGGTCTTGCAATTTCAGAGAGAAGATGAATATCTCCCATGTGGTCTTGTCCCATCTCAAGAACAATTTTTTCGGTATCTTCAGGCATGTGGAGAACGGTGTAGGGTAATCCGATTTCATTATTGTAATTTCCCTGCGTTTTATAAGTTTTATAGGTTGTTGATAGGACTGCGCTGATCATATCTTTGGTAGAGGTTTTCCCATTTGAACCTGTCACGGCTATCACATCCACGCGCATCTTATCAATGTAATACTGGGCTAACGTTTGAAAAGCTTTTAGGCAATCGTTAACAAGAAGATGGGGTTTACCTGGTAATTCTTTTTCTGAGAAAGTAGCAACTGCTCCATTTTCGAAAGCTAAATCAATAAAATCATGGCCATCTCTCTCGCCTTTAAGGGGTAAAAAAAGATCTCCTTCTGTAATCTTACGGCTATCAAACTCAATCTGATTCAGAGGGACGTCGTCCAGATCAGATACATTATTTTGGGCGTCAACAATTTTAGCCACTTCATGTAAGGTTAGTTTCATCTTGTTTTCCTTCTAAGAACACTTGTTTTTACAATTTCCTTTCTATTATAGCATAAAATATTAGAAAATTTTCTAAAATGTCCAAGTCCTTTTACCGCCCTGCCATTCTTTCTAAAAACCTCAAAAAGGATGGGGAGCGGAAAACATCTTGGCGATGTTCCACGTCCCATCCTAATAAGCAAGTCAGTTCAGTGATGTATAAACCTTAAATAAGGTGACTTTCGCGCTGATCAAACATTTCTTGCGCTAATGTGACCAGTTCCTCTATCAAATCAGAATAAGCCAATCCCATATTTTCCCATAAAAGGGGATACATAGACCATTGAGTAAAGCCTGGCATAGTGTTTAGTTCGTTGAGGTAAATCTGTCCATCTTGACTTAAGAAAAAGTCACAACGAGACAAGCCACAGCCTCCCAAAGCTTTAAAGGCAGATTCAGCATAAGTGCGCATCTTAGTCATCGTATCCTGATCAATTTCGGCAGGAATAGCCATGGTAATTTTGTTATCGATGTATTTAGCCTTATAGTCGTAAAAATCAACATCCTTAACGACTTCGCCAGGTAAGGTTGACTTGACCTCTGTATTGCCAAGAAGACCAACTTCGATTTCTCTTGCAACCACACCTTGTTCAATTAAGACACGGCTATCATAGGTCAGTGCTAATTGAATAGCCTCTTTTAATTCCTCTTTTGTTTGGGCTTTAGAAATACCTACTGAAGAGCCCATATTAGCTGGCTTCACAAAAATAGGAAAGGCTAAGGTAGCTAGCGTCTCTGTCAAACAAGCTTCTAAGTCCTGCCCATCAATATAAACAGTATAAGCCACCTGAGGAATATCTGACGACTCTAAGACACGTTTTGTGGTGATTTTATCCATAGCCACACTGGATGAGAGAATGTTAGTCCCTACATAAGGCATTCGTAACACTTCCAAAAAACCTTGAATAGAGCCGTCTTCTCCCATAGGTCCATGTAAAACTGGAAAAACAACGGCATCTTCTTCATAGATATCGCTTGGCTTAATCTGCTGCTCATACTGAATCGTACTATTGGTCATCAAGCGTTCTGTGGCTGCTGGCTTTTCTGAAAATTCTTGGGTTTTGATGAATTGGCCTGTCTGACTGATAAAATAAGTTTTCACCAAAAACTTATCATAGTTAACTGCTCGCATCACGCTCTCTGCTGAAAGCACTGAGACTTCACGTTCTGCTGATCGGCCTCCGTATAATAGAACTAACGTTTGTTTAGACATAGCTAACCTTTCCTAACTGAATTAAATGTCTCCTTATTATAGCAAAAAGGAGGAGGCTTTTCAAAATCTTCTGATAATAGTTATCTCTGTTGAAGTTACTTGAGGTAATCTTTAAAACCTCTTGACCTCTTGAGGCTTTTACGAAGCAAAAATGCCTTTTTCTGCCAGCACTTAAAGTTCTGTGCGGTTTTCAATAGCTCTTAACAAGGTGACTTCATCTGCGTATTCAATATCTGACCCCACTGCGAGCCCTCTTGCTAAGCGGGTAACTTTGATTCCTGCTGGTTTCAAGACCCGTGAAATATACATAGATGTTGCTTCGCCATCAGCTGTGGCATTGGTCGCTACGATAACTTCAGTCACTTTACCGTCCATTAAACGGGTAATTAAACTTTTTAGATTGATATCATCCGGACCAACACCATTCATCGGTGAAATTAAACCATGCAGCACATGGTAATAACCATGATACTCTTGAATTTTTTCCATAGCAGAAACATCTTTAGCATCTTCCACCACAAGAATCGTTGTCTGGTCACGACTTGTATCTGTGCAGATAGAACAAGGATCATCATCTGTCAGGTTGCCACAAATGGAACAATAGGTTAATTCTCTTTTAGCTGCCAATAAATTTTTAGCAAAGTCATTGACATCCTCGTCAGACATCCCAATTGTGTAAAAGGCAAGTCTGGTTGCCGTTTTTACCCCAATTCCTGGGAGCTTGGAATAACTTTCGATTAATTTTGCAATAGGGGTTGGGTAAAACACTCAATTCTCCTTTATTGGTTTCCGTACATTGTCATATATAGTGTTATCATTTCTTTAGCAATTAATTGCTGTGCCTTAGCCAGTGAATTGGTCGCATGTGGATACATTACTGCAACAGCGATGTCAGCGTCATCACTTGGTCCATAGGCTACAACATTTAAATTGTAAGTTGCTAAAGGTTGCCCTGTTTTATCCTTAACATAGGTTTCAGCTGTTCCTGTTTTAGCGCTGATACTAACTGGTCCACCTGATAATTCTCGACCTGTGGCATAACCACTGCCACTATTCACCACCTGATAAAAACCATCTTGAATAATCGCCAATTGGTCTCCTGATAAATGAACTTTGTTCAGTAAGCTGGTTTCAATTGCCTGACTTAACTGCCCTGGTCCTTGGCTGCCATCATCTTGGTAAATACCCTCAACAATATGTGGGGCAACCCGATTACCACCATTAGCAATAGTGGCTACATATTGCGCTAACTGCATTGTCGTGTAGTTATCAAACTGACCAAAAGATTCGCTTAGAACATTTGAAATGGTGTAATTGTCCGTTAAATAACCTCTAGATTCTCCAGGCAAATCAATTCCTGTTGGCACACCCATGCCAAATTCCGCGTAGGCCTTTCGCAACGCTGACATGGTTTCTGACATTCCAGAACTTGTTAAAGACATGCCCGGATAATACTCTTGGCCCATCATTTTCAGGGTCAACTTTACCATGTAGGTATTTGAAGAATATTCTAAAGCTTGGCTAGCAGTGATTGGCAGCTGTCCAGCTGTAAACCAAGAATTAATAGGTTTAGAATCTCCAAATTGAATCGATTGGTCCGTAAGAACCTCATTTCCCTCAATGGCTCCTGCCTGCCAACCTGCTGCCAGAGTAGCTCCTTTAACAACAGAACCGGGGGTAAACACGTCGGTAATAGTTCCCAAAGCATCACTATCCACTTGACCTGTCTCCTTGTTATAAGATAAGCCTGACATAGCTAAAACTGCTCCTGTTTTTGGATTCAGCGCAACAGCATAGATTCCTTCAGAATAATCCGCTTGACCACTGGCCACTTCAACCTCATAATACCGCCTTATGATGTCATCTACGCCTTGCTGATAGTCCAAAGGAATCGTTAATTTGATATTCTTACCTGGCTCTCCCTTATCAAGTTGCTGTTCAGAGAGGATTTTGCCTGCCTTATTAGTCTTGATTTCTTTAATCACGTGGTTCCCTTGAAGAACGGATTCGTATTGTTTTTCAAGGTAGGAAGTCCCCACACGGTCATTCATAGCATACCCTTTTTTGAGGTACTGATTAACTTCTTCTTTAGGAAGACCAGCTTCCTCACTAGATACTTTTCCTATAAGGGCTGTTAAGCTTGTATTGGCAACCTGTCGTTCCCAATCGGTCCCAATAGCAATACCTGGTAATGTTGTTTGATTAGCCCGAATATTCTTAATAATTTCTTCATTTAAGGGATTGGTTCTTAAATTAACCGTTGTAAAAACAGCCGCTCCATTCATTTGATTAAAAATAGCAATGGTTTTCAAGTCCTCATCTGAGTAGTGAAGGTCACTTTCTTTTACAGAAGCAACAGCATTGGCATAAATCGTCGCTTCCGTTAAGCGATTGCCAAACCTGTCTAGAACAGCCTTTTTAGGAAGTCTCTTAACAATTTTGGCATACACATCTGGATCAGCCAAATAAAAATCTTTTTTAGCTCGGCTTGTCACGCTAGCTTCTGGGTACGAAACATAACTTGCCAGATGCCTAGCTAGAACTTTCAGTTCGTTAGCACTGGCTTTTGGACTTCTGGTGTAAGTAACCACATCTTTTATGGTATTTGAGACAAGGGGTTTGCCACTAAAATCAAAAATTTTCCCACGAGGTTGAGCCACTTTAACCTTATAAACGGTAGAAGATTTTAGCTTACTCACGTAAAAAGAGGTCGTGTAAATTTGCATGTAGGCCAACCGTAAAATCAGTCCGACAAATAATAAGACAATAATCAAAAAAAGGAGATGAAGTCGTCTCGGAATACTTGCTTTATTTTTAGTAATGAGTGATGCCATTGTGTTCTTCTGCTCCTCCTTTTTAAACTTCGCTTCTTATTTTATCACAAATTATAAAAAGAAGACCGGGAATAAAGTCTTCCCAGTCTAAAAATTTTATCTGAACTTATGCTTTCTCAGGATGATAGTAAGCTTTGAAATAAAAGAGACTCACAAAAATAGCTCCGCCAATAATATTACCAGCATAGACAAAGGTAAAGTTAAGGATAAAGTCCAACCAAGTTGCTCCACCTTCAAAAATTGCTGCTGGAATGACAAAAGCGTTTGCCACACTATGCTGAAAACCAAGTGCTACAAAGGTCATAACAGGGAACCAAGTACCAAGGAGTTTACCCGTAGCATCACTTGCGCCATAACATAACCATAAAGCAAGACCCACAAACCAGTTGCAACCAATCCCTGATACAACGGCTTGTAAAGGTGTTGCGGCTATCTTAGCATGAGCCACTTCTATCACTTCTTCTTTAAAAATTCCTGCCGAGGTCAATCCTAAAAAATGCCCAAAAACAAAGGCTACAAATACCGCACCAATAACATTAAATAAGGTAATGATGAGCCAGTTGTTTATCAAGTCCTTGGCTTTAATCTTTTTGGCGAAAAAGGCCGCTGAAACAGCCATCATGTTTCCTGTAATTAATTCTCCACCAGCCATCAAGATAATAATCAATCCAATTGGAAATGCACAGGCCCCCAGAACACTCGAGAAAGCTCCAAATGTCTCTAAACCACTAGCAGCAATCCTAACGTAGAGCAAGTAGCCTAAACTAATCATTGCGCCTCCAATAAAGCCTAAAATAGACTTGGCAAGAAATGGCTTACTAATCTTATGCTCGCCAATATGAATTGTTGATGCTAAAATCTGTTCTGGTGTTTTCATTACATCTCCTTTTGTTATCGTATTCACAAATGCACTTTTTAGTATATCAATTTTTTAAAAAAATGCAAGCCCTTCCATAGTGAAAGGGCCAGTTTTATAGATGGAGGAGCCATCAAGACTACCTAGCTAAGGTTTTGCAATGGATAAGTCTAATTCAGCAGCTAAAAATCTCCAGAGAGCTAAAGCAAGATAAAAATCTACCATGCCATGAATCAGAGACCCCACACCAATCAGGCCAAACATTGACCAAAAATAGGATAAAGAGGTTGCAGTTGTTGCTGTCATAGCATAGACAACCACAAATTCAGTCAATCCATGAAGAACATTGACTAAAAAGGCAAACCATAAGGTTTTGAGTGGAGATTTAATCGTTTGAGGGGATTTGCTCAACCACCAAGCTGCCAAGACAGCAAACAAAAGGTGCGAAAAAGCTCTCAAGACAATAATAAGGGGAAAGCCAGCCAATAAAAAACCTAGCCCCGTTCCAAGGGCTACAAAAAGAGCCACAGGAACAGATATGAAAACAGCTAGAAATAAGGGAACATGACTAGCCAGTGTGAAAGAGGCTGGGCCGATAATCAGCTTAAGAGGCATAATCATTGGAATTAAAATAGCAAAAGCAACTAAGATCGAAACATAGGCAATTAATTGTGTTGGTTTTTTAGTCATTATATCTCCTTTTAAGAGATAGTATAACGCATTGGTTTACAAGTGTCAAGACACCTATAAAGCAATCCGCTGTTCCGATTGCTATTTATTCTTTGGACTCTCTACCGACCAGTATATAGAATGCCCGCTGCTTCTAAATCTTGGGACATTGCTTCAAAAGCTTCTTGACTCGGGCAGGAAATCAAATGGCTGTGCAACCCTTCTGTCAAAGATGATAGCAATTCAGCATTAGAGTGGTTTAGTTTTTTCATAAAGTTAGTCACATCAGACTGACTTTTTATATTCAAGGGGGCTGTAATCATGCCATAAATAGGATGTTCTACTTCAACAGTAGTAATAATTCCCTGATGCGCTAAAATGATTTGCAATTCTTTTTCTGTCTCTGCCAAACCGTGTTGACAGACAATGCGGGCACAAAATTGGTGACTAAACAGAGCTGTTGACATGATATAGCCTTTAGGAGTTGAAATGATATCAATTTGTTGGGCACGAAGTAAGGCGACATCTCCAACAATGACTTGGCGACTAACACCTAGCAACTTAGCCAAATAAGTAGCGGACAAGGCCTCTTGTTCGCCAGTTAAGTACTCAATAATTTTTTGACGACGTTCTTCTGCTTTCATAATCTATCCTTTTTTTCAAGTTAGTTCTATCATACCACATTTTTCAGAAGAAACTCCTGTCTCTCATAAGTAAGACAAGAAAAAACCAGACCAAAGTCTGGTTTCACAATTATTCACCACCGAGGTAGTATTCTTTAACAATGTTAAGTTTTTCATCCAATTCGAAAACAAGTGGTGGGAAGTTTGGAATTTCCACATCCATGATTTCGTCATCAGAAAGACCTTTAATGTGTTTAACAAGAGCGCGGATTGAGTTACCGTGTGCACCAACAAAGACGTTTTTGCCGTCAAGAAGAGCTGGAGCAATTTTTTCTTCCCAATAAGGCATTGCGCGTTCAAGGGTTACTTTTAAGTTTTCAGCATCTGGGATAAGAGCTGGATCAAGATCAGCATAACGACGATCATTGTGTGCTGAATACTCGTCATTTTTATCCATAGCTGGTGGTAAAACATCGTATGAACGACGCCAAATGTGAACTTGCTCATCACCAAATTGTTCAGCAGCTTCTGCTTTGTTTTTACCAGTTAAAGCACCATAGTGACGCTCGTTCAAACGCCATGATTTTTCAGTTGGTACCCACAATTGACCAGCATTTTCAAGAGCAAGGTTAGTTGTTTTAATTGCACGTGTTAATACAGAAGTGAATGCAAGGTCAAATTCAATGCCTGCTTCTTTGATCAATTTACCAGCATCAATTGCTTGTTGTGTTCCTTTTTCTGAAAGATCAACATCTGCCCAACCAGTGAAGAGGTTAGCTTTGTTCCATTCTGACTCACCGTGGCGAGCGAAAACCAATTTTACCATTAGTTAATATCTCCTTTTAATTTAAAGGTTGCTACCTTTTTACAACTTCTATTTTACAAGAAATAGGGTAAAAAAGCTAGTCAATTCCTTCTTTTATTGAAAATCCTATTGTGAATATCATGAAAACATTCATTGTTCGGAAATTTATTAATAAAAAGGATTTTTTTCAAAAAATATCTTGCTATTATTCACATCCGGTGGTAGAATAGAAAAAATTTGTCTAAAATATGGAGGAAATAATGGTTTCTACTGCTACACAAATTGGTCATTTCTCTTTCGATAACTGTTTGATGAATGCTGCTGGCGTTTACTGCATGACAAAAGAAGAGCTTATGGAGGTTGAAAAGTCTCAAGCCGCTTCCTTTGTCACCAAAACAGGGACGCTCGAAGCTCGTCAAGGAAATCCTGAACCCCGCTATGCAGATACTAGTCTCGGTTCTATCAATTCGATGGGACTCCCCAATAATGGTTTTCGCTACTACTTAGACTTTGTCAGTGATCTTGCCAAAACCGGGCAACATAAACCTCATTTTCTCTCCGTTGTCGGGCTATCTCCTACTGAAACCGAAACCATTTTAAAAGCCATCATGGCTTCAGATTATGAGGGTCTAGTGGAACTAAACCTTTCTTGCCCGAACGTTCCAGGGAAACCACAGATTGCTTATGATTTTGAAACCACTGATCAACTTCTAGAGAACATCTTTACCTATTACACTAAACCTCTTGGTATCAAATTACCTCCTTATTTTGACATTGTGCATTTTGACCAAGCAGCTGCTATTTTCAATAAATATCCCCTTTCCTTTGTTAACTGTGTCAATTCTATCGGAAATGGTCTAGTACTTGAGGATGAAGAAGTCCTCATCAAACCTAAAAATGGCTTTGGTGGCATTGGTGGAGATTATATTAAACCTACTGCTCTTGCCAATGTCCATGCGTTTTACAAACGCTTAAAACCTACTATCCACATTATTGGTACAGGGGGAGTTAAAACAGGACGCGATGCCTTTGAACATATTCTTTGTGGCGCCAGTATGGTTCAAATTGGTACGGCTCTTCATCAAGAAGGACCGGCTATCTTTGAGCGGGTGACCAAGGAATTAAAAACGATTATGGCAGAAAAAGGCTACCAACGTTTAGCAGATTTTCGTGGGAAATTACGCTACAGAGATTAATCTTAATAGTCAAAAAAGCTTGGAGAGTGGTACTTTGTACACTTTCCAAGCTTCTTTTTAAAATGGAAATTTTTTTGAAGGGACGGCATCATTTTCTTGGGCCTGTTTTTGCTGGTCAGTTGATTCAACTTTCCTTTTTTGCTTGCGCTCAAATCGTTGATATGAATAGAAAAACAAGATGATTTTGATTATTGAAAATACAGCTAAGCCAATAGTAATAATAGTAAACATAGAATGGTTTTCTCTTTCCTCAATCTCACTATTATTATAAACACTTTCACGTCTTCAAGCAAGTTTCCTGTTACTTATAAGAAAGTAACCGCAAGCTATTCAAAATTACTAAGATTGTTGATCCTTCATGCCCAACTACCCCAAGAGGTAAGTTTACCACTTGAAAAACATTAGCTAAAATCAATAGAGTAATAACAGACAAAGCAAACACAATATTTTGTTTGACAATGGTTTTCATTTTGCGTGACAGTTGAATCGAAAAAGGAATACGAGTCAAGTCATCCATAATCACACTGTCTGCACTTTCCATAGCGATATCTGTTCCTGATCCAATAGCATAAGAAACATCCGCCTGAGCAAGGGCAGGAGCATCATTGATGCCATCTCCTACCATGGCAACAAAGCCATATTTTGCTTTGAGTTCTGTTAGTTTTGCGACCTTATCTTGAGGCATACAATTAGCAACAACTTCGTCAATACCAAGCTTTTGGGCAACATAATTAGCAGTTCGTTCTTGGTCCCCTGTTAACATGACCGTCTTGATTCCCATAGCATGAAGAGCTTCAATGGCACGTTTTGACTCTAATTTGATGTCATCTAACAAAGCGTAGTAGGCTACTAGTTGGTTATCGCGAGAAACAAAGATAAGAGTTTTCCCTTGACTTTCTTCTACCTGAATCGTTTCTTCAAAAGCTGAAAGATCTGGCACCATCTCTAAAATAAAGGATTTCTTCCCAATGCGCCATTCTTGACCTTGATAGAACCCTTGGAATCCTTTCCCAGAAATCTCTTCTAATTGGTCAAAATTCAGTGCTTCTACTGCTTCAGTGTGTTCAAGTAGGGCTTTAGAAATAGGATGGGTACTGGCAGATTCGGCTCCTTTTACCAGTCTATTCACAAGTAATTCATCTGTTAAATAATGCGCAGCTACGACAGATGGTTTGCCTTGAGTTAGGGTTCCAGTTTTATCCATCACGACAGCCTGAATATCTCCCATGTTATCTACGATGTCACCGCCCTTGATAATCAATCCCTTTCTGGCTGCACGAGAAATCGCTGAAAGACTAGCAGGTGTTGAACTAGCAATCAAAGCACAAGGAGAGGCAACTGTCAATAGAATCATCCCTCGATAAAAAGCATCCAACCAGGTCCAAGCAAGAACAAAATGACTAAAGAGAATAAAGGCAGGGACAAGGACAAGGACAAATTTAACATAGCTATCTTCTAAACTCTCAATAAAGGTAGCTGTTTTACTCTTTTGACCTTGGGCAGATTCTACCAAACTTACAATCTTAGCAAAAAGGGTATTGTCATTTTCAACAGTAACCAACATATCGATCGTTTGCCCTTGGTTAATGGTTCCTCCAATAAGTTCTTGACCTTTTGTCTTATCAACAGTAATCGGCTCACCAGTAACCATAGACTCGTCAAATTGACCAAAAGTACTCAAGAGTTCCCCGTCAATTGGAACAGCTTCGCCTTTACGAACCTGCAAACGATCTCCAATAGTCAAAAGCTTGGTATCAACGTCTACAATACTACCATCTTCTTGATAACGACGTGCTGTATCTGGCGTTAAAGACATTAAGGCAGAAATAGCATCTTTACTTTTTTCCATGGCCATTTCTTCAAGGGTATTAGATAAAGAAAAGATAAAAATCAGCAGAGCGCCTTCCAACCAGTAGCCAATGATTCCAGCACCGATAGCAGCTAAAATCATCAGAACATCTACTGACAAATGTTTATGTTGCACCAAATCCAATAAGCCAGCTTTTGCAGATTCGTAACCTCCAATTAAGAAAGCCAAAATAAAAATGGCAGAGGCAACATGTGGCAATGGTCCAAGAAAGGCTAAGCCAATAATGATTAATACCAGACAGGCTAAAGTCTCCATAAGATGAAGATGGTCTATGATCCATGCTTTGATTGTCATTTTAGTTTCCCTCACAATTAATAATTCTCTCAATCTTTAAGATATATTAATTATAATAATTCTAAATAGATAAGTCAAGTAATTTAGAACAATTCTAAATAAAGTTTTTTTAGTTAATCATCTCTTTGAAAAATCTCATAGCTACCATTTGCAAATACGAGAAAATCCTATTCCAAACTAAGGAAATGTTATACTGTTAGGAGGAGGATTGACCGCATGGCAAAACCGTTAGGAGAAACATTTCGTGAGTTAAGGCTAAATCGAAACCTTTCCTTACAACAAATTGCAGGAGACTCTGTCTCACTGTCACAATTATCACGTTTTGAAAGGGGACAGTCAGATATTTCCCTCAATAAATTTTTAGTTGCCTTAGATAGGATGCATGTTGAAGTAAAAGAATTTATGGATGCCGCTTCTGACTTCAAAAAAACTGAGCAGATTCGTTTTATGTCACATTTAATTCCGCTTGAATATGCCCGTGATGTGGAGGGATTTAAAGCTTTGCAGGAGGAAGAAAAACGGAAATACCAAGAGCAGCCTGATTGGAAAAGGTATTATTTAAACGTTATTTTACTACAAGGATTTATTTGTAAGTGTGACCCAACAATTCCTTTTCCCAAAGCTTATCTTGATGACGTTACTGATTATCTCTTTAGCACTGAGCAGTTGCAGATTTACGAACTCATTTTGATTGGCAATCTTTATCTCTTTATCGATATACCACTGCTCGACAGAATGGGACGAGAGATTCTTAACAATCACCATTACTATCAAGATATTTCCAGTCATAAGCATTTAGTAACCATTACCCTCTTAAATATCTGGGAGACGTGTCTGCACCGACAGGCTCTATCCTATGCCACTTATTACCAAGACCAGCTAAAACCTTTATTGACAAATGAGACCAAATTATATGAAAAAACCATCTTCTTGTTTTTACAAGGCTTACAAGACTATTTAACTGGGGACTGCCTAGCTGGTATTCAAAAAATGACAAAAGCTATTGATATTTTCGAAGCATTGGATTGTCCTCATATGGCTCATAATTACCGCTCAGACTTTGAACGATTTGTTAAACCTCTTACCTAATTTGCAAAAAAATCAAAAACCTCCTAAAAGTGATTTATAATAACATCACTTTACTGTGGAGGTTTTCTAATGACAAAAAATGAATACCGACTCTTAACAAGTCGTGCTGTTAACAAGATTGGCAATGTGATTTACGATTATGGCAATAGCAGTTGGATAGCTGGTCTAGGTGTAGTAGGGCAAAAATACCTCGGTTATTACCAGTTAGTTGATAGCCTGATTGCTCTCTTTTTAAACCCAATTGGTGGTGCTATCGCTGATCGTTATAAACGTCGACAGATTCTGTTATGGACTGATGCTATCGGAGCCATAGCCTGTGGCTTATTAGCTTTCATGCCTAGCAAGCAAGGCATGCTGTTTGGTCTTATTACTGTCAATGCCATTCTAGCCATCTCACATGCCTTTTCTGGTACCTCTTTTCGTGCCTATGTTGTCACCCTTGTTAAGGAAGAAAGGTTAGTGGACTTTAATGCACATTTGGAAATTATTTCCCAAATCATTAGTATTTCGTCTCCTTTGCTGGCTTTTTGGGTCGTTGATCGTCTCGGATTGAGACCCGCCTTGCTGCTAGATAGTATCAGTTTTGCCCTTTCCTTCGTCTGCCTATGGTCAATCACCACCAAAGAAACTCATCTTCAGCCCAAATCTGGTCAAATCGGTATTAGGCATTTACTGACAGATATAAAAGAAGGCTTAGACTTTATTCACCGAGAAAAAGAGATTTTCTTTCTCCTTACAATCGCAACCCTGGTTAATTTTTTTATTGCTGCCTTTAATTACCTTCTCCCCTTCTCCAATCAGTTGTTTAATCGTTCCTCTAGTTACGCTACCATGCTGTCACTTGGAGCTGTGGGAGCCATTTTAGGAGCACTTTTTGCTAACAAATACTTCAAAAATAATTACCAAAGTCTCTTAATCGCTTTAGGAATTAGTGGTTTGGGACTTGCGATGCTTACTCCATTGCATCTTGTTAAGGTTTCTACCTTAGTCATAGCCTCTGGTAACTTTTGGTTTGAATGTTTTCTAACCATTTTTAACATTCACTTCTTTTCCATGGTTCAAAAAAAGGTCCCAAAAGCCTTATTAGGACGTGTCTTTAGTTCTATTTTTACCCTTGCCGTTTTACTGATGCCCTTAGCTACCATCCTCATGACAGCCTTGCCAATGTCTGTTAACCCTCTTAGCTTTTCCCTAATCGGATTTGGCATAAGCCTCACTTCCCTGTTAGCCTATGTCTACGCCCGTCAACACTTCATGTAACACCACTATCAAAAATTTTTTACTATAACAATTCAGGTGACGCGCAGAACCTTTTTAAGCTGTTATTCACATGACCATAGCAAGAAGCGCAACGATAGCTGACACCATGAAACACTACTAATTTCATAGCTAAACATACAAAAAAGCCCACTGCACAGGCTATAACGCTTGTACAATGGGTTTTTATCTATGCAATTATTTAACAGCGTCTTTAAGAGCTTTACCAGCTTTGAAGGCTGGAACTTTTGAAGCTGCGATTTCGATTTCTGCACCAGTTTGTGGATTACGACCTTTACGAGCTGCACGTTCGCGTACTTCGAAGTTACCAAAACCGATTAATTGTACTTTTTCACCTTCAGCAAGAAAAGCTTCAATTGCAGAAAATACGGCATCAACTGCTGCTGCTGAATCTTTTTTTGTAAGTTCAGTTGCTTCTGCAACTTTTGCGATTAAATCTTGTTTGTTAGCCATTTAACAAATCCTCCAAATAATTAGTAAGCTTAATGCTTTAACAGATATTATCATATCTAAAAAAAGCGATTAGGTCAAGTATTTAACGTTATTTGGCCACGCCGTACGCATGAAAACTTTCTCTTCATCCTTTTGTGCCCGGACATCAATTTTGAAAAGATTCCTTTTTAAATCAATCATCTGCTTAGCCTCTTTCTCCAAATAATTGGACTAAATAATCTTTC
>NZ_JBWKAI010000019.1:0-41911 GCF_056500955.1 Streptococcus sp. F2 | reverse complement strand
GTGAATGGCAGACTTGACCGAGATTTTCGTTTAGAAACCCATACCATACGAGGACTTAAGAAGATGAACGTGGCAGTCAGTATGAGTTTTTTGGTTATGATTGGTTTTGCGCTGTCAAAACTCAAAGTAGGACAAAGAGAGCACTTAGGCAGCTGGGTAGTTTAACCGTTCGAAAAAATTGCTGTAACTACAAGGAATTTTTGCGCCCTTTTTCGTGTATTTTCGAAAATCTTCTGCTTTCTAAGTTAGGAAGTAGTAGCTTTTTTATGAATGTAGACTTGTTTTTTGAAATGGCGCAAACTCCTTAAGTGAAATAGTAACTACGGGAATGATTCCGTAAAAGTCTTATTTTACGAAAAAAAGTTTTCGTGATATAATGAAGAGTATTTTATTTTTGGCAGCTTGCCACTAGAAAGAATTAATTATGGATTTAACAAATTACATTGCATCAATTGAAAACTACCCTAAAGAGGGTATTACTTTCCGTGACATTTCCCCTTTAATGGCGGATGGTAAGGCATATAGCTACGCTATTCGTGAAATTGCTCAGTACGCTTGCGACAAAGACATTGACATGATTGTCGGCCCAGAAGCGCGTGGCTTTATCATCGGTTGCCCTGTAGCAGTAGAACTTGGTATCGGTTTTGCACCTGTTCGTAAGCCAGGTAAATTGCCAAGAGATGTGGTGTCCGCTGATTATGAAAAAGAATATGGTCTTGATACCTTAACCATGCACTCAGATGCTATCAAACCAGGTCAACGTGTGATGATCGTTGATGATTTATTAGCAACTGGTGGAACAGTAAAAGCAACTATCGACATGATTGAACAACTTGGTGGTGTGGTTGCAGGTTGTGCCTTCCTTATTGAGTTGGATGGTTTAAACGGCCGTGATGCGATTGGCGACTATGATTGCAAAGTCTTAATGCAATTTCCTGGATAATAAAAAAACACGACTCAAAAAGTACTAGAAGAGAGCATGTAGTAAATGATATGAAAAGTGACAACTTCGAAAGTTTCTTGCTGCAAGATAAGCGTATTGGCTTTGCTCTTTTCGAGTAGAGTATAATAGATTAGTCAACTGAACGAGTTTAGGTCTCTGAAATCAGTGAAGTAGCAAACGATACAGAGATTATCCTAGTCTCTTGATAGAGGAATTATGAGTTTTTTAGAACATTATAAGTCAGGTAACTTGGTCCTTCCAAGTGCCTTGCTTTTTCATTACAAAGATATTTTTAAGAGCTCAGATGATTTTTTGGTCTGGCAATTTTTCTATTTGCAAAATACGACAAAGCGTGATGATTTAGCGCCTAGTCAGATTGCTAATGCCCTTGGTAAATCGGTTGCAGATATTAACAAGGTCATTTCATCTTTGACGAGTCAAGAACTCTTGGATATGAAAACCATTGAGTTGGCCGGTGAGATTGAGATTATTTTTGACGCTAGTCCAGTCTTGGCAAAACTAGATCAACTATTGGCTAGTCAAGCTTCTACCAATTCTGAACATCAAACAGAACCTAATCATTTCAAACAGTTAGTTGATGAGTTTGAACGAGAATTAGGGCGTTTTTTGAGTCCTTTCGAGTTAGAAGATTTGGAAAAATCCCTTCGTGAGGATAAAACAGATCCAGACTTGATTCGAGAGGCCCTCAAAGAAGCTGTTTTCAATGGTAAAACCAATTGGAAATACATTCAAGCTATCTTACGTAATTGGCGAAAAGAAGGCATTGTTAATCTTAGACAAGTAGATGAGCGTAAACGGGCAAGAGAAGATCAGAATGCTTCTCAGGTCAACGTATCTGATGATTTTCTGGCAGCCATGAACCTTTGGAGTGACTCATGAGAATAGGAAAGGAACGCTTACGTAAAGTTTTAGCCTTAATTGCTGAGATGTTCCCTGAAGCTAAAGGGGAGTTGGACTGGGAAACTCCATTTCAACTCTTAATTGCTGTGATCCTATCAGCGCAGACCACTGACAAGGCAGTTAATAAAGTCACACCAGCCCTTTGGGCTAGATATCCTGAAATAGAAGATCTAGCCTCTGCAAATGTGACTGATGTTGAAAATTGTCTGCGAACCATAGGCCTCTACAAAAATAAAGCTAAAAATATCATCAAAACAGCTCAAGCTATGTTAACCGATTTTGGTGGACAAGTGCCAAAAACACACAAAGAACTAGAATCTTTGCCAGGAGTTGGTCGTAAAACCGCTAATGTTGTCTTGGCAGAAGTATATGGTGTGCCAGCAATTGCAGTAGACACTCATGTCTCAAGGGTTGCCAAACGATTGAATGTGTCAGCTCCTGATGCAGATGTGACTGAGATTGAGCAAGATTTGATGGCTAAAATCCCTAAAAAAGATTGGATTATCACGCATCATCGTTTGATTTTCTTTGGCCGCTATCATTGCTTGGCTAAAAATCCAAAATGTGCGATTTGTCCCATCCAAACTTATTGCAAATACTATAAGGATACTTATGGGAAAAAGAAAGCCTAGAAAGCCTAATCTTAGGCTTTCTTTTGTTATGATGAGAATTTTGCTATAATAAAAGCATTACAATTTAGAAAGAAGTCAAGATGGAAAGTCATTTATCAAACCGTTTAGCCCAAGTTGCAGCATATGTTCCTAAAGGGGCCAAGCTTTTAGATGTTGGCAGCGACCATGCCTACCTTCCTATATTTTTAGTGGAGAGCAATCAGATTTCTGCAGCTATCGCGGGTGAAGTGGTCAAAGGACCATATGAGTCTGCACTTAAAAATGTTAGTCAGTCAGGTCTTCGCGATCAGGTTGAGGTGCGTTTAGCTAATGGATTAGCAGCTTTTAAAGAGGTTGACCACGTAACAGCCATTACCATTTGTGGTATGGGAGGGCGTTTAATTGCTGATATTTTAGAAGCAGGTAAGGAAAAATTGCAGGGCATTCAACGCCTGATTTTGCAACCTAATAACAGAGAGGATGATTTACGGACCTGGTTATTAGCTAACGCTTTTAGGATAGTTGCCGAAACGATTATGACTGAAAATGACAAATATTATGAAATTATCGTAGCTGAGTCTGGCAGCCAGAAACTATCAGCCAAAGACTTACGATTCGGACCCTTCTTAAGTCGTGAACAGTCGGCTGTTTTTATTGGAAAATGGCAGCGAGAGCTGGAGAAGTTAGCTTACGCCTTGTCCTGTGTTCCAGAAACTAATCGGGATGATCGCGCAGCTATTCAACAAAAAATCAACCAAATAGAAGAGGTGATCAATCATGAAAGCTAGAACCCTAATTGATGCCTACGAAGCCTTTTGTCCCTTAAATCTCTCGATGGAGGGGGATGTGCGTGGGTTACAAATTGGTAGTCTTGATAAGGATATCCACAAAGTTATGGTTACCTTAGATATCCGTGAACAAACCGTAGCTGAGGCTATTGCCAAAGGTGTTGATTTAATCATTACCAAGCATGCTCCGATTTACAAAGGGGTTAAAGACCTTGTCTCTTCCCCTCAGCGTGATATTCTTCTAGATTTGGTTAAGCATGATATTGCTGTGTATGTCAGCCATACCAACATTGATATTGTACCAGGTGGGCTAAACGATTGGTTTTGTGATCTGCTAGAAATCAAGGAGACGACTTATCTATCTGAAACAAAAGAGGGGTTTGGCATCGGTCGTATCGGAACTGTTGAGCAGCAATCGTTAGAAGAATTGGCAAGTAAAGTCAAACGAATCTTTAACTTAGATGCGGTGCGGCTCGTGCGCTACGATAAAGCAAATCCTTTGGTGTCAAAGGTTGCCATTTGTGGTGGAAGTGGTGATGATTTTTATCCTGCTGCCTTACAAAAAGGTGCAGATGTTTACATTACAGGGGATATTTATTACCATACAGCGCAGGAGATGTTGACAGAAGGGGTAATGGGAATTGATCCGGGGCATCACATTGAAGTGCTGTTTACGGAGAAAATAAGGGAGAAACTCCAAGGCTGGAAAGAAGAGAACGATTGGGATGTCAGCATTATTTCAAGTGAAGCTTCAACCAATCCGTTTAGCCATTTGTAGGAGATTGAGGAATTAAGATGGATTGGCTATTTTCGCAAAATCTAGTATTATTAGCATTTTTAGCAGGACTTTTTACTTGGGGTTGTACTATTTTAGGAGCAGCTATTGTCTTCTTTTTCAGGAACATTAGTCGTAAATTATTAGATATTATGATGGGCTTTGCGGCTGGTGTCATGATTGCGGCATCTTTTTGGTCGCTTTTAGAACCATCTATTGCCTATGCAAAGGCTGACGGTAGGGTTTGGTCTTGGTTTCCAGCGGCTTTTGGTTTTTTACTTGGTGGTCTTTTTATTAGATCCATAGACGCCATTGTACCGCATTTGCATCTCGACAAAGAGGTCTCAGATGTGGAAGGTTTGCAGCCTCCTAAAAAATTGTCTAAGACAGCTCTGTTGTTTTTAGCCATTACGATTCACAATATTCCAGAAGGTTTGGCAGTTGGGGTGACTTTTGGAGCCTTGGCTTACGGTAAGGTCTCAACATCAGCCTTGTTAGGCGCTTTAGGATTAGCGATTGGTATTGGGTTGCAGAACATCCCAGAAGGTGCAGCTTTATCTATTCCTATTCGTGCTGATGGCAAGTCACGTTTAAAAGCTTTTTATTGGGGTGCTATGTCAGCTATTGTGGAGCCAATTGGGGCTGTTGTAGGAGCAGCCTTGGTCTTGTTGATGCTTCCGGTCTTGCCTTATGCCTTATCTTTTGCAGCAGGGGCTATGATTTTTGTGGTGGTGGAAGAATTGATTCCAGAATCGCAGACCAACGGTAACACAGACGTGGCAACCCTAGGGTTAATGCTAGGGTTCGTGATTATGATGGTGATGGATGTCGCATTAGGATAGGATATAACAGATGAAAATAGCCATTATTGGGGCGGGGATTGTAGGATCAACCGCCGCTTATTATTTACAACAAAGTGGTCAAAAAGAAGTTACTCTTTTTGACCATGGTCAAGGACAAGCTACTAAGGCTGCTGCTGGTATTATTAGTCCTTGGTTTTCAAAGCGTCGCAATAAAGTTTGGTACCGCATGGCTCGTTTAGGAGCCGATTTTTATCAAGAGTTAGTCAGCGACTTACAGACTGATGGCTTTGCAACGGATTTTTACCAGCAAAATGGGATTTACTTATTAAAAAAGCAAGAGGAGAAGTTAAAAGATCTTTATCAATTAGCTTTAAGTAGACAAGAAGAATCCTCTTTAATCGGTCATTTGGAAGTAAAAAAACGTGAGGAGATACAAGAAGAGGCATTTCCAGGTTTAGTTGGTTTTGACAGTTGTCTGTACGCTTCAGGAGCTGCTAGGGTTGAAGGGGCTACTTTATGTGAGACGTTACTCAAGGCTAGTGGTTACCCTGTTATTCGGCAGAAAGTCACTCTGAAACAGCAAGGAAGTGGTTATGAGATTGCTGGTCATTATTTTAATCAGGTCATTCTGGCAGCAGGAGCATGGTTACCTGACTTATTGATGCCTTTAGGTTATCAGGTTGATGTGCGACCACAAAAGGGACAACTCTTAGATTATGACGTTCATCATGTCATCAGCGACAATTATCCTGTTGTTATGCCAGAAGGTGAAATAGACCTTATTCCTTTCAATCAAGGTAAGATTTCTGTTGGTGCGAGCCATGAAAATGATAAAGGTTATGATTTGGAGCCTGATTGGCAGGTCTTAGAAAAACTTGAAATGCAAGCTCTCACTTATTTGCCGTTATTAAAAGAAGCTAATCAAAAATCATGTCGTGTAGGGATAAGAGCTTATACCAGTGATTATTCTCCTTTTTATGGTCAGGTTCCAGGATTGAAGAACCTTTATACAGCTAGTGGTTTAGGGTCATCGGGATTAACAGTTGGACCTTTGATTGGCTATGAATTAGCTCAGTTATTGCTAGGATGCGAAGGACTTTTAACGGCTAGCGACTATTCCCCTGAGCCTTACCTTTCGATGTCTACTGGTAAAGCGTGACACTGCTTTCAAAAAATGATAGAATGATAGGGTATATATAAGAATAGGAGCACTACGTATGAAAGGTATTATTCTTGCAGGAGGTTCAGGGACACGCTTGTATCCACTGACTCGTGCCGCATCTAAACAGTTGATGCCCATTTATGACAAACCAATGATTTATTACCCATTGTCAACCTTGATGTTAGCAGGGGTTAAAGATATTTTAATCATTTCGACTCCCCAAGATCTTCCTCGTTTCGAAGAATTGCTAGGAGATGGGTCAGAATTTGGCATTAGCTTATCCTATAAGGAACAGCCAAGCCCAGATGGTTTAGCACAAGCTTTCATTATTGGAGAGGAATTTATTGGTGATGATCGTGTTGCTCTTATTTTAGGAGATAATATTTACCACGGTAATGGCCTCACTAAAATGCTTCAAAAGGCAGCTGCTAAAGAAAAAGGGGCCACCGTTTTTGGTTATCAAGTGAAAGACCCTGAGCGCTTTGGAGTGGTGGAATTTGATGAGAACATGAATGCTATCTCTATCGAAGAAAAACCAGAAGTGCCTAAGTCCCACTTTGCAGTGACTGGGCTTTATTTCTATGACAATGACGTGGTAGAAATTGCTAAAAACATTAAACCAAGTGCGCGTGGTGAGTTGGAAATTACAGACGTCAACAAGGCTTACTTGGATCGTGGTGACCTATCCGTTGAATTGATGGGGCGTGGTTTTGCATGGCTAGACACTGGAACGCATGAAAGTCTTCTCGAAGCGGCTCAATATATTGAAACAGTTCAACGTTTGCAAAACGCTCAAGTGGCAAATCTGGAAGAAATTGCCTATCGCATGGGTTACATCAGTAAAGAAGATGTCCATGAATTGGCGCAGTCTTTAAAGAAAAACGAATACGGGCAATACTTGCTTCGTTTGATTGGAGAAGCTTAATGACAGAAACTTTTTTTGACAAACCATTGGCTTGCCGAGAAATCAAAGAAATCCCAGGCTTACTAGAGTTTGATATTCCTGTTCGTGGGGATAATCGTGGCTGGTTTAAAGAAAATTTCCAAAAAGAAAAAATGTTGCCAATTGGCTTTCCAGAACATTTTTTTGAGGAAGGGAAACTACAAAACAACGTTTCTTTTTCACGTCAGCACGTGCTGCGTGGACTTCATGCTGAACCTTGGGATAAATACATCTCAGTTGCTGATGATGGCAAGGTTTTAGGAGCTTGGGTTGATCTTCGTGAGGGAGAGACCTTTGGAAACGTCTACCAGACAGTGATTGATGCTTCGAAAGGAATTTTTGTTCCTAGAGGGGTTGCTAATGGCTTCCAAGTTCTTTCAGAGACTGTCTCTTACAGTTATCTTGTCAATGACTACTGGGCTCTTGACTTGAAACCTAAGTATGCTTTTGTAAACTATGCTGACCCAAGTCTTGGGATTACTTGGGAAAATCTAGCAGCTGCAGAAGTTTCCGAAGCAGATAAAAACCATCCTCTTCTTAGTGATGTCAAACCACTGAAACCAGAAGACTTATAGGGGAACAACATACTCAGATGATTGGGATTAATCATTTGAGGTGGATATGAGGGGAAGTTAGGCTTCTCTATTTCAGGCAACAAGCCACAACTAAAAATGATGAAAGGAAAGTTCAGTTTCTCTCTTTGAGCTGAACATGGGACTCAAATCTTAGAAAGAGATACCTTTTTAGGAGTAACATCTCCCTTAGAGTTATTTACTTTTAATAGATTTTTTCGGAAACGAAAGGTCCCTTTGTATCTTATGTATAAAAATATTATCGTAACCGGTGGGGCAGGTTTCATCGGTTCTAACTTTGTACACTATGTCTACAACAACCATCCAGAGGTACATGTGACGGTCCTTGACAAATTAACATACGCTGGGAATAGAGCTAATATTGAAGAAATTTTAGGGGATCGCGTTGAGTTGGTAGTTGGAGATATTGCGGATGCAGAATTGGTTAATGAATTAGCCGCAAAAGCGGATGCGATTGTGCATTACGCGGCTGAAAGCCACAATGACAATTCTCTCAACGATCCAAGTCCCTTTATTCACACGAATTTTATTGGCACTTATACCTTGTTAGAGGCTGCGCGTCACTATAATATCCGTTTCCACCATGTATCAACAGATGAAGTTTATGGAGATCTTCCTTTGCGCGAAGACCTTCCAGGACATGGTGAGGGACCAGGTGAAAAATTTACAGCGGATACGAACTACAATCCAAGCTCACCTTATTCTTCAACTAAGGCTGCTTCAGACCTTATTGTTAAAGCTTGGGTGCGTTCTTTCGGTGTGAAAGCAACCATTTCAAATTGTTCCAATAACTACGGACCTTACCAGCACATTGAGAAATTTATTCCTCGCCAAATCACCAATATTTTATCAGGCATCAAGCCAAAACTATACGGTGAAGGGAAAAATGTCCGTGACTGGATTCATACTAATGATCATTCTACAGGAGTATGGGCAATCTTGACAAAAGGTCAAATTGGGGAAACTTATCTGATAGGTGCCGATGGCGAAAAAAATAACAAGGAAGTGCTTGAGCTTATTCTTGAGAAGATG
The DNA here is from genome assembly GCF_056500955.1 of Streptococcus sp. F2. Lineage (NCBI taxonomy): Bacteria > Bacillati > Bacillota > Bacilli > Lactobacillales > Streptococcaceae > Streptococcus > Streptococcus sp. F2. The sequence goes on along the minus strand of NZ_JBWKAI010000019.1, from coordinate 33,340 downwards.
GGGCAACCTAAAGATGCTTATGATCATGTGACTGATCGTGCCGGTCATGATTTGCGTTATGCTATTGACTCTACTAAGCTTCGTGAGGAGCTTGGCTGGGAGCCACAGTTTACTAATTTCTCAGAAGGTTTAGAAGATACCATCAAATGGTATACAGATCACCAAGATTGGTGGAAAGCTGATAAGGAAGCTGTTGAGGCCAATTATGCCAAGACTCAAACAGTTATCCAAAAATAAGATTTAGAGAGAACATACCCCTTAGTGATGTGGGAAGCCCTATCGCTAAGGGGTTTTGCTATTTTGTTTTCCATAGCTCAAATAGTCTTTCTCAATCGTAAAAAGGGAAGAGTAGTAGTTTATTGCTATTGTAATAGTAATATAATACAATAGAGTTCTAGAAGTGAGGAAAATGCGAAGGAGAGAGTATGTTCAAACACCTTTTAAAACAAGATTTAAGTTGGCAAGGAGGAAAAGATTCTCCAATCAAATGGTATTTTGGATTAGGATTACTTATTTTTACCATATTGTGACGATTATTGTTGATCAGTTAGCAGTGGCTCTTATACCGATAGTCTATCAAAATGTGAAACCTGGTACGGTATCCTACCAAGAATTCTTAAACACAACCCCGCTGCCTCTTATTATAGGGCAGGTATTGTGGGCAATCATCGTTTACGGAATTTTTTATGCCTGTGGCATGCGTTTTTTCACTGAAGGAAAATGGCAGAAGTCATTTACCTGGGTGCTATTAGCAGGACTTGTCGCCAACCAAGTTATTCAAATGGTGTCAGAATGGTTACCAATTGGAGAAACTGCTAATCAAGTCCTCTTAAATCAAACTCTTTTTCAAACTTCCTGGCCCAAATTGATTCTTGTATATGTTATCTTAAATCCATTTTTGGAAGAACTTATCATGCGTGGGTTAGTGATGCGATATATCTTGCCTAAGTACCCATATGTAGCAATAATAGTTTCCGCTTGGCTTTTTGCAGGCATGCATTACACCACGAGTTGGATACATAGCTTTTTATATATGGCAAGTGGCCTTGTTTATGCTTATTCTTACTACAAAACCAATCGTTTAATAGTCCCTATCAGTATACATGCGGTCACCAACCTTATTAGCCTTTTATTCATTGCCAATAGTTAAATAAAGATATCAAAAAAGAGGCAAGAACAGCTTTCAAAAACCAGAGATTTTTGAGGCCGTTCTTTTCCTCTTTTTTTGAATAAGATTTCTTATTTGCCAAATAGACCTTTTACTTTCTTGAGAGCATCATTGACCATATCATTGCCTTCCAGCATTGTTTTGGCTTTGTCAAAGTAGTCTCCTAACTCTTTTTTATGGTCCTCAAGAAAGGTTTTAGCAGCTGCAAAATCTTTTTTAGCGATTAACTCCTTGATGTGTTCAAATAATTCTTGTGGGTTCATTTCTTTTCCTCTCTTTCTTAAGTTGCTTTCATTTAATCATAAGACTCTTTTTTTAGCAAGTGTTTGCGTTGAAAGAGTGAGAGGCATCATCTCTTTGTTACCTTGCTTGATTCAACGCTTGTTCCAATCATAAAATAATAGCATATTTTTCAGAGATTGGTATAATAGAAACAAAGATGGAAAGGAAAGAGACAGATGACCCAATTGGCAACTATTTGTTATATTGATAATGGCGAGTCCTTGCTATTATTACACCGCAATAAAAAAGAAAATGATGTCCACGAAGGGAAGTGGATTTCAGTTGGTGGCAAGCTTGAAGCGGGAGAAACCCCAGATGAGTGTGCCCGTCGTGAGATTCTAGAGGAGACCCATTTGACCGTTACAGAGATGGCTTTTAAAGGAATCATTACTTTTCCAGAATTCACACCAGGTCATGATTGGTATACCTATGTTTTTAAAGTAACAGGATTTGAAGGAGACCTCATTTCCGATGAGGAGTCACGTGAAGGCACCCTGGAATGGGTACCATATAATCAGGTATTGGAAAAACCGACATGGGAAGGGGATTATGACATTTTTAAATGGATTTTAGAAGACCGCCCCTTTTTTTCTGCCAAATTTACCTACAATGAAACTAACCAACTTATTGAGAAATCCGTCACCTTTTATGACTGAGTACCATTTACTTACCCTTTAGTTTTCAACAGAAAGGAACATATCTTAATGCCCTTAACACCCAATACCTCTAAAACAGATAGTTTGTTTTATAAGTGGATTTTAAATAATCAAGCAGTGATGGCTCTTGTAATCACCCTTTTAGTTTTTCTAACGATTTTTGTCTTTACGAAAATTTCGTTTTTGTTTACTCCGGTGATTTCTTTTTTTGCGGTCATCATGTTACCCTTGGTCATTTCAACCATTCTTTATTATTTAACCAAGCCCCTCGTTGACTTGATTAATCATTTGGGGCCTAGTCGGACAACCTCTATTTTTATTGTATTTGGCTTAATCATTTTACTCTTTGTCTGGGCGATTTCAGGTTTTGTGCCAATGGTACAGACCCAACTCACCAGCTTTATTGAGGACTTACCTAAATATGTTGGTAAGGTTAATGAAGAAGCCAACAAGCTACTTGAAAATGAATGGCTAGTCAGCTATAAGCCTCAGTTACAGGATATGCTCGCTAATACCAGCCAAAAGGCTCTTGATTATGCGCAAAGCTTTTCAAAAAATGCCATTGACTGGGCTGGTAATTTTGCAGGTGCCATTGCTCGGATTACCGTTGCCATCATTATTTCACCTTTTATTCTCTTTTATTTCTTACGAGATAGTGGCAAGATGAAAAATGGTTTAGTCAATGTTTTACCAATTAAATTACGTGTGCCTATGGCCCGGGTATTGGGGGATATTAACAAGCAATTATCAGGCTATGTTCAAGGGCAAGTAACGGTGGCTATTGTAGTCGGCTTTATGTTTTCTATCATGTTTAGTCTTGTAGGTCTTAAATATTCCATTACGTTCGGGATCATCGCAGGCTTTCTCAATATGATTCCCTACTTAGGGAGTTTTCTAGCCATGATTCCTGTCATCATTATGGCTATGGTGCAGGGGCCGTTGATGTTAGTCAAAGTTCTTGTGATTTTTATGATTGAGCAAACCATCGAAGGCCGTTTTGTGGCACCGCTTGTTCTTGGAAATAAGCTGAGCATTCATCCGATTACGATCATGTTCTTATTGTTGACTGCAGGATCAATGTTTGGCGTTTGGGGTGTCTTCTTAGTCATTCCGATTTATGCTTCTGTCAAGGTTGTGGTGAAAGAATTGTTTGACTGGTATCAAAAAGTTAGTGGCCTGTATGATGAAGAAGTTCTAGTGGTTGAGGAGGTTACTGACCATGTTGAGTAGTGAAAAAATGATTGCTTCCTTGGACCAGCAAGACTTAGCACATGCGGAGAAATATTTTCAAAAGGCTTTGAAAGAAGATGATGCGGAAACCTTGATTGCCCTCGGAGAATATTTAGAAAGTATTGGTTTCTTGCCACATGCCAAACGTCTTTACCTACAATTAGCTGATGACTATCCTGAACTTAATATTAATTTGGCACAAATCGCTGCTGAAGATGATGCTATGGAAGAAGCTTTTCTCTACTTGGACAAGATTCCAAAAGACAGTCCCGATTATTTGTCAGCTCTTTTAGTCATGGCTGACCTCTATGATATGGAAGGGTTGACAGATGTGGCGCGTGAGAAATTACTTCAAGCAGTAGCAATCAGCCCAGAGCCATTGGTTATTTTTGGTTTGGCAGAAATTGACATGTCCTTACAGTATTTTAAGGAAGCTATTGATTACTATGCACAGTTAGATAATCGTCATATTCTTGAATTGACAGGCATTTCTACTTACCAACGCATTGGACGAGCCTATGCCAGTTTAGGTAAATCTGAGGCAGCCATCGAATTTTTAGAAAAAGCAGTAGCGATTGAGTATGAAGATGAAGCTGTTTTTGAACTGGCTACCCTCTTATATGATCAAGAGAATTACCAAAAAGCTAACTTATATTTCAAACAGTTGGAGACCATTAACCCTGATTTTCCTGGTTATGAATATGGTTATGCCTTGAGCCTTCATGAGGAACATAAAACACAAGAGTCCTTGCGTTTGGCCCAGCAAGGACTTCGCAAAAATGCATTTGACAGTCACTTATTATTGTTAGCGTCACAATTATCTTATGAGTTACATGATAGCCAAAATGCTGAAAGTTATCTTCTTCAAGCTAAAGAAGTAGCAGATGATGATGAAGAGATTCTGATGCGACTGGCCACGCTTTATTTTGAAGCGGATCGTTTTGAGGACGTTGTTGCACTTGACAATGATACTATTGACAATGTTTTGACTAAATGGACGATTGCTAAAGCTTATCATGCCTTGGAGCAAGAAGAAAAAACCTTGCCTCTCTATAAGGAAATTGCGGGAGATTTAGCAGAAAATCCAGAATTTTTACAAGACTATGCTTATCTATTGAGAGAATTCGGTGAGCTGACTAAGGCAGTTAAGGTGACTGCCAATTATCTCAATCAAGTGCCTGATGATGTCAATATGCAAGCATTTTTAGACCATCTAAATGATCAATTATCAGAATAACAAAACAGTCCTCTATCTGGGAGTCATTTCCCATCGGAGGACTGTTTTTAGTCTGTTAAGCCTTATGGTAATTTCATGGAGAGGATTTTATCCTCGTCAGGTGTTACACGCAAGGTTCTTTGCCCGGTATAAGTCACAAATCCTGGTTGAGCGCCACTTGGTTTGTGAAGTTTTTTAGCTTCAATCATATCGACTTGAACGAGGTTTGATAATCTAGCTTTAGAGTAATAGGCTGCTAATTCGGCAGCGTCCGTTTTAACCTCGTCACTTGGATCAAGGTTGTCCTTAATAAGGACATGACTTCCAGGGATATCCTTGGCATGGAACCAGAGTTCCCCTTTTTTAGCCATCTTAAAGGTCAGCTCCTCATTTTGAAGGTTGTTACGCCCAACGATGAGAATGGTTTTCCCATCTGTAGCTAGGTATTGCTCAGGCTTTTTGCGTTTGTGTCGTTTGTCACGGTGACGACTTTTCAAAAAGCCAGCTTGATATAACTCTTCCCGAATATCTTCAATATCTTCGATACTTGCTTGGGATAAATTGTAGTCCACGCTCTCAAAGTAAGCAATACTTTGCTTGGTATCGGCAATCAATCCAGATAAGTGTTTGACAGCTTCTTTTAGCTTTTGGTATTTTTTAAAATAACGTTGAGCATTTTGATTAGGTGTTAGTGCCTTGTCTAGGGCAATCTCAAGCTTTTCGCCCGTGTAATAATTGTCTAATACCACGGAGTCTTGGTTATTAGGAACCATACTCAGGTAAGTGGTTAACAGCTCTCCTTTTTGACGGAACAACTCAGCGTTTTCCGTAGCCAAAAGTTCAGCTTCTTGTTTACTTAGTTTGTTGCGATTTTTGTCTAGTTCATTTTGCACACGGTGAATCAAGTCACTCGCTTGCTGATTGATACGGTCACGCTCAGCCTTATCTTGATAAAAGTGATCAAGCATCTCAGATAAAGTCTCAAATGTCACTTGGCTATCTGAGAAAAGAACAGGTGCAAAAGAGGTATTGGTTAAACTTGCTTGAGTAGGTCTAGCAAAAAACTCACGGAACCGTTTTAATTTGTCTGTTGTCAGAAGCTCGGTCAATTCTTTTGCGGTGTCTCGCCCTAAGCCTTGAAAATGGTGTTGTAAGCTTTTAACAGATAGGTCTTGTGTTTGAAGAATTTCAAATAAAGGCACATCAGAAATTGTAAAAGGATTGACAGCACCTGTTTTAGGAGGCTCAATATAGGTAGAGCCTGGTAAAATGGTGCGGTAAGAGTTTTGTGAAAAGCCAACATGTTTAATGGATTCGATGATTTTATTTTCCGAACGGTCCACCAAGATAATATTACTGTGTTTCCCCATGATTTCAATAATTAACGTGGCTTGAATAGCATCGCCAATTTCATTTTTGTTGGACACTTTAAGCTCAATAATACGGTCATTTTCAATCTGTTCTAACTGCTCAATGACTGCACCCTGAAGGTACTTGCGCATAATCATGGTAAAGGTATTAGGGACTTGGGGGTTTTGGAAGTCTGCTTGGGTGATTTGTACCCTTCCAAAAACGGGGTGAGCAGACAATAACAATTTATAATTTTGGCGGTGGTTACGAATGGTTAAAACTAGTTCGCGTTCAAAGGGTTGATTGACCTTTTGAATACGCCCGTAAAGCAAGCACTCTTTTAATTCTTTGGTTAAATGATGTAAGAAAAAGCCGTCAAAAGACATGGTTTCTCCTTTCTGAATTCTAATCTCTTCATTATACCACAAATGCTTGACTAAAAATATGGACGAAAGTGCTTGCAATTTCCTCAATTTAGGTTATAATGTTAAAAAAACAAGAAAGGAAGTCCTGCAATGGCCCAAATACAACATCTAACTAATTGGCAAAGCTGGCATAGATAAGTTGTGTTTATGGATTGGCATAGATACGACTTTTAGAGTACTTCTAAAAAGGTATCTATGCGCTAAGATTGGATTTCACAAGAGCGCCTAGTAGTCATTACTAAGTGCTTTTTCTTTTGAAAAGTATTCTCATCAATCTGTTAACGATATGAAAATGAAATGTGAGGAACAAGATGAAAAACAAGAGTTTAATAGCGACGCTAATCTTACTGACGGTCATGGTGATAGGCTCTCTATTATCAAAAGGCGTGGTAAAAGAAAAAGATGATTTAGCCAGTCAAAAAGACATTAAGATCGGCATCTTACAACTGGTTACCCATGAAGCTCTAGATGACATTGAGCGAGGCATTGAAGATCAACTGCGCAAGCAAACGCCTAAAGGCAAACACGTGACCATTACACTCATGAATGCCGAAGGGGATCAAAGCAAAATTCAAACCATGAGTCGCCAATTAACGCAATCAGAAAATGATTTGGTTATTGGGATTGCCACGCCAGCTGCTCAAGGATTAGCCGCTGCAACTAAGGATATTCCAGTTGTCATGTCAGCTATCTCAGATCCTGTCGGTGCCAAGTTGGTCAAAGATTTGGAAAAACCTGAAGGCAATGTTACGGGCCTTTCCAATAAGGTTCCCGTCAAGCAAACTGTTGATCTGATTAATGAGCTATCACCCGAAGTGAAGAGAATTGGAGTTTTGTATGCTAGCAATGAGGACAATTCTTTGTCTCAAGTGAAAGCCTTCCGCCAGTTAGCTCAGAAAAAAGGTTACCAGGTCGTTCCTTACGCGGTGCCCTCCACCAATGAGGTACCGGCGACCATGTCTGTCATGTTGCGTAAGGTAGATGCTATATTTATTCCGCAAGATAATACGATTGCTAGTGCCTTTTCATCTGTCGTTGCTGCCAGTAAAGTCGCAAAGGTTCCAGTCTACTCTAGCGTGGACACGATGGTAGAAGAAGGAAGCGTAGCCTCTATTTTTCAAAGTCAATATCAATTAGGGGTTGAGACAGCTAATCAAGTACTTCAGCTCCTGAAAGGAAAAGCAGTGTCTGATATCCCTGTTAAAGTCGTTGATGATGGAAAACCATTGATTAATCGAAAAGTAGCAGAAGAACTAGGCATAACGATACCACCTAGACTGTTGAAGACAGCCACTGTTATAGAATAAATGAAGAGAGGAATCCTATGATTATTTCATCAGTTTCACAAGGTCTCTTTTGGGGGATTTTGGGATTAGGTATTTACCTAACGTTTAGAATTTTAAATTTTCCAGACATGACTACCGAAGGTTCCTTTCCTTTAGGAGGTGCTGTTACCGTTACCGCAATAAGTTTAGGGTGGAATCCTTTGGTAGCAACTGTCCTTGGGATGGTTGCGGGAGCTCTGGCAGGTTTATTGACAGGTCTCTTATACACTAAGGGAAAAATCCCAACGATTTTGGCTGGAATCTTAGTCATGACCTCTTGCAACTCTATTATGTTAATGGTGATGGGGAGGGCTAATTTGGGATTACATGAGAGCAGACGTATCCAAGACTACCTGCCTTTTTCAGCAGACGTTAATAGCCTGCTCACAGGTCTAATTGCAGTTGTTGTGGTGATTAGCCTCTTGATTTATTTCCTATATACTAATCTTGGACAAGCCTATATTGCCACAGGAGACAATAGGGACATGGCTAAGAGTTTTGGGATTAAGACCGACCGTATGGAAGTGATGGGATTAGTGGTGTCTAATGCTTTAATTGCTTTATCAGGTGCCTTGGTCAGTCAACAAGATGGCTATGCGGACGTGTCAAAAGGGATTGGGGTTATTGTTATTGGTTTAGCCAGCATTATTGTTGGAGAAGTCCTTTATTCCACAAGTTTAACACTATTGGAACGCTTGATTGCTATTGTCGTGGGATCAATTCTTTATCAATTTTTGATTTCAGCGGTTATTGCTTTAGGTTTTAACACTAATTATCTAAAACTGTTTAGTGCTCTTGTCTTAGCTCTATGTCTGATGGTTCCAGTGTTGAAGCAGCGCTTTTTTAAAGGGATGAGGTTATCACGATGACAGCAATTATTGAATTAATCCATGCGACAGTGGAAGTGAATAACGGTTTTGATGATATTAAAACCATTTTAGACGATGTCTCATTGACGATTTATGAACACGATTTTTTAACGATCTTAGGTGGGAATGGGGCTGGCAAGTCCACTCTCTTTAATGTTATTGCGGGGACTCTCATGTTAACGAGAGGGCAAATCAAGATTCTAGGGCAAGATGTGACGACCTGGCCCGCTGAAAAAAGAGCTCTTTATTTATCACGTGTTTTCCAAGACCCTAAAATGGGAACAGCTCCTCGAATGACTGTGGCTGAAAATCTCTTAATTGCTCGACAAAGAGGTGAAAAACGCTCTTTAGTTTCTCGGAAAATAACAGAGCACTTAGCTAGTTTTGAAGACTTGGTTAAACGAACAGGGAACGGCTTAGAAAAGCATTTGGAAACACCAACCGGTCTCCTATCAGGAGGTCAAAGGCAAGCTTTGAGTTTATTAATGGCAACCCTAAAAAAACCAGAATTATTGTTGCTAGATGAGCATACCGCTGCTCTAGATCCTAAAACAAGTCAGTCTTTGATGCGCTTAACTGATGAATTTGTGACAAGGGATCGTTTAACAGCTCTGATGATTACCCATCATATGGAAGATGCCTTAACTTATGGCAACCGCCTCATTGTGATGAAAAATGGGAAAATCATCAAAGATCTCAATCAAGCTGATAAGGCCCAACTAACTATTGCCGATTATTACCACCTTTTTGATTAATCTTTTCAAACGTGACCATTGGAGAACCTTCATCCAATGGTTTTTTGGATGCTTGTCATGAAGATAATCTGAAAGTACCAAGACTATTTAGCGAAAAACTTCCTGAAATATGATATACTATAAAGGATAGTAGCTTAGCTACATAACAGTAATTCGACTTACTTCGTAAGGACCGTTTGTAATAAAAAAATATAAAATATTAGAGGAGTATCATGACTGATATCAAATTGATTGCCTTAGGAGGGGTCCGTGAATACGGAAAGAACTTCTATTTGGTAGAAATTAACGATTCCATGTTTATTTTGGATGCTGGCCTTAAATACCCAGAAAATGAACAACTTGGGGTTGATTTAGTTATCCCCAATTTAGACTATGTGATTGAAAACAAAGACAAGGTCCAAGGGATTTTCTTGAGCCATGGGCATGCAGATGCCATTGGTGCCTTACCTTATTTATTGTCAGAAGTATCGGCTCCTGTCTTTGGATCTGAATTGACCATCGAGCTGGCAAAATTATTTGTCAAAGGCAATAATAACACTAAGAAATTTAACAATTTCCATGTGGTGGATAGTGAAACAGAAATCGAATTTAAAGATGGCTTGGTGTCCTTCTTTAAAACAACACACTCTATTCCAGAAAGCATGGGAGTAGTGATTGGCACAGACAAAGGAAATATTGTTTATACCGGTGACTTCAAGTTTGACCAGGCGGCCCGTGAAGGTTACCAGACGGATTTACTACGTCTAGCTGAGATTGGGAAAGAAGGAGTCTTAGCTCTTTTGTCTGATTCTGCAAATGCCACTAGCAATGATCAGATTGCTAGTGAATCTGAAGTTGGGGAAGAAATGGACAGTGTTATTGCAGACGCTGATGGCCGTGTGATTGTGGCGGCAGTGGCGTCTAACCTTGTCCGTATCCAGCAGGTCTTTGATTCAGCTGTTGCCTATGGACGTCGTGTGGTCTTAACGGGAACAGACGTTGAAAATATTGTACGAACAGCTCTACGATTGAAAAAATTGATGATTACAGACGAGTGTTTGCTGATCAAACCAAAAGACATGTCTAAGTTCGAAGACCACGAACTTATTATTCTTGAAGCTGGTCGCATGGGTGAGCCTATCAACAGTTTGCAAAAAATGGCAGCGGGACGTCATCGTTATGTTCAGATTAAAGAAGGCGACCTTGTTTACATCGTGACAACGCCAAGTACTGCAAAAGAAGCTATGGTGGCGCGTGTTGAAAACTTGATTTACAAGGCTGGGGGTTCTGTCAAACTAATTACCCAAAACTTACGTGTCTCAGGCCATGCGAATGGACGTGATTTGCAACTGTTGATCAATTTAACGAAGCCTCAGTATCTCTTCCCAGTTCAGGGCGAGTACCGTGATCTAGCTGCCCATGCTAAGTTAGCTGAAGAGGTCGGTATTTTCCCCGAAAATATTCATATTATGAAACGGGGCGATATCATGGTTCTTAATGAGGAAGGTTTCCTCCATGAAGGAGGTGTGCCTGCCAGCGATGTCATGATTGATGGGAATGCTATCGGTGATGTTGGTAATATTGTATTAAGAGACCGTAAAGTCTTGTCAGAAGATGGTATCTTTATTGTTGCTATTACAGTTTCTAAAAAAGAAAAACGCATTATTTCAAAAGCCAAGGTGAACACTCGCGGATTTGTCTATGTTAAGAAAAGTCGTGATATTTTAAGAGAAAGTGCTGAATTGGTCAATAAAACGGTTGAAGCCTATCTCCAAAAAGATACCTTTGATTGGGGAGAATTAAAAGGGAATGTCAGAGATGATTTGTCTAAATTCTTATTTGAACAAACCAAACGACGTCCAGCTATTCTACCTGTGGTCATGGAAGTTCGCTAATGTAAAAGAAGGTTAGGCCTTGATTGCCAGCCTTCTTTGGTTTTAAAGCTATTTGTTTACAAAACATGAGAATCAAGTAAAGGAGCATCTGTTATGGCAAGTATTTCAATTGAATACCATTCAACGATTTTAGAGATGGAGCGTAGGGTTCAGGTTATTTATCCTGATCAATCGGAAATCCCTAAAGAAGAACAAGGGGACAAAGATATTCCAGTTTTATACCTACTACATGGGATGGGAGGCAATGAAAACTCTTGGCAAAAGCGAACGAATATTGAACGCTTATTGCGGCATACCAATTTGATAGTCGTTATGCCTTCGACAGACCTAGGTTGGTATACAGACACGGCATATGGGCTTAACTATTATCAGGCGTTGTCACAAGAGTTACCACAGGTCTTAGCTTCTTTCTTTCCTAATATGACCCAGAAACGTGAAAAAACGTTCGTTGCTGGTCTGTCAATGGGAGGTTATGGAGCCTTTAAGTGGGCGCTCAAAAGCAATCGGTTTTCTTATGCGGCATCGTTTTCAGGAGCTTTGGATTTTTCTCCGGAGACCTTACTTGAGGGACAACTAGGAGAACCAGCCTATTGGCAAGGTGTTTTTGGATCCTTTGAAGACCATAATCTTGAAAGGCATTACCTTAAAACGATGGTAAGCGAGAGTGATCTCAAGACTAAGTTCTATGCTTGGTGTGGTTATGAGGATTTCCTTTTTGCCGCTAATGAAAAAGCTATTGCTGATTTTCGAGCTCAAGGTCTTGACATTGACTATCATAAAGGTCATGGTAAACATGAGTGGTACTATTGGAACCAGCAATTAGAAGTTCTGTTAGAGTGGTTACCGATAAACTACCAAAAAGAAGAAAGGTTATCTTAACCATTTCCTAGTACAACATGAGGTGACGAATGAAACAATTACTGGCAATAATTTTGTGGCTTCCTAAGCTAATAGTGAAACTGTTTTGGCATCTTATCAAAGGGTTTTTACAAACTGTCTTATTAGTAACGATTATTATAGGGCTGATTTATTATTCTAATCACAGTGATTCCGTTTTGGCCAATAAAATCTCGACTGTTACTGAGCAAGTGGTGCAAATTTTTGATACCTTAACACAAAAGCCATCTGCAAAGATGCATCATCAAAGTGATAAAAGGCATCCAACTTTCCTTGCTAGTGCTCAAGAAAATCATCGATGACTTAAAAGAGTTAGATTTCTTTTGGAAACTAGACTGAAAATGTCCTCAAAAGGGCATTTTTTTGTTAGAATGAAAGTATGATTATTTTACAAGGAAACAAGTTAGAACGCTCTTTCTCAGGAGATGCTCTTTTTCAAAACATATCACTGCAAGTTGATGAACGTGACCGCATTGCCTTGGTTGGTCCTAATGGAGCTGGCAAGTCTACTTTACTAAAATTATTGGTCGGTGAAGAAACGCCAACGAGCGGAGAAGTTAATACTAAAAAAGACCTAACCTTGTCTTATCTGGCTCAAAATAGTCGTTTTGAATCAGACAAAACGATATATGAGGAAATGCTCAAGGTTTTCGAAGCATTACGCCAAGATGAAAAGCGTCTCCGTCAGATGGAAATGGATATGGCAACCGTTTCAGGTCAGGACTTAACACGGCTGATGATGGATTATGATCTTTTAGCAGAACGTTTTCGTCAGCAAGGTGGCTTCACATATGAAGCTGAGATTAAAGCCATTTTAAATGGCTTTAAATTTGATGAAAGCATGTGGCAGATGACTATCGCTGAGTTGTCTGGCGGACAAAACACCCGTTTAGCCTTGGCTAAGATGTTGTTAGAAAAGCCAGAACTATTGGTTCTTGATGAGCCAACAAACCACTTAGATATTGAAACCATTGCCTGGTTAGAGAACTACTTGTCCAATTATCAAGGAGCTCTAATCATTGTGAGTCACGACCGTTATTTTCTGGACAAAGTGGCGACCGTGACCTTAGATTTGACGCCTAACGGCTTAGATCGGTATAGTGGTAACTATTCTCGTTTTATGGCCTTAAAAGCTGAAAAACTAGTAGTCGAAGAAAAACAGTTCGATAAACAACAAAAAGAAATTGCCAAGCTAGAAGATTTTGTTCAAAAAAACATTGTCAGGGCCTCTACCACAAAAAGGGCTCAGGCTAGGCGTAAGCAATTGGAAAAAATAGAGCGTTTGGACAAACCCACAAGTGGGCGTAAATCTGCTCATATGACATTTCATGCAGAAAAACCATCAGGAAATGTTGTGCTAAGAGTTGAGGAAGCAGCCATTGGTTATGGAGACCAAGTCTTGTCCGAACCTATTAAAGTAGATATCAATAAGTTGGATGCTATTGCCGTTGTAGGGCCAAATGGTATTGGTAAATCAACCTTGATCAAGTCGATTATTGGACAATTGCCTTTGCTCAAAGGACAACTCAAGTATGGTGCTAATGTCGAAACAGGTTATTATGACCAAACTCAATCGCATTTGACGCCAAGCAACACGGTTTTGGAAGAATTATGGCAGGACTTTTCAACCACGTCAGAAGTCGATATCAGAAACCGATTAGGAGCCTTTCTCTTCTCTGGAGATGATGTCAAAAAATCGGTGTCCATGCTATCAGGTGGAGAAAAAGCCCGTCTTCTTCTTGCGAAATTATCTATGGAAAACAATAATTTTCTTGTTCTGGACGAGCCGACTAACCATTTGGATATTGATAGCAAGGAAGTGCTCGAAAATGCTCTGATAGATTTTGATGGCACGTTACTTTTTGTCAGTCATGACCGCTATTTTATTAATCGTTTAGCGACCAAAGTGTTAGAAATTACTGAAAATGGTTCAACACTTTACTTAGGTGACTATGATTATTACCTTGAGAAAAAGGCAGAGCTAGAAGAATTAGCCCGCCTAGCAGCAGGAGAGGACGTTGAGGAAACAGTAGAAGCCTCTGCCACTGATTATCAGCTACAAAAAGCTAATCAAAAAGAGCGTCGTCGCTTGGCTCGCCGATATGAGGAGATTGAAGCAAGATTGGAAACCATTGAAGAGCGTATTGGTGCTATTCAAGAAGACATGCATGCTTGTAATGATACAATTCAGTTAATGACATGGCAAGAAGAGTGGGACCAATTAGATCAAGAACAACAACTTCTCATGGAAGAATGGGAAAGCATCGCTGAACAAGTAGAATCATAAAAACAAGCTTTAGCATTTTTGCTAGGCTTATTTTTATCGCTTTGAAACTTGTTTGAAGCGGTAAAAGAGGTTTTAAAATGACACATTTTTTGAAGCAAGATTGGTGAAAACGGAAACTGTTATATATTATTTTGCAATTTGTTAGTACAGTTTTGTTTGTGACTTCACAAACTATTACAATTCCATAAAATCAGACAAGATAAGGAAGAAAGCGATTTAATTATTTGCAAATTGTGAAAAAAAGTTTTATCATAGGAAAGTAATATGATAATATGGAGGCCAAAATGGTAACAGTTTCTAAAGAACAACATTTGGATATGTTCCTTAAAATGGAACGTATTCGTGAATTTGATTCACGTATTAATAAACTCGTCCGTCGTGGATTTGTACAAGGGATGACTCACTTCTCTGTTGGTGAAGAAGCAGCTAACGTTGGTGCAGTGGCTCACTTGACTTACGATGATATTATTTTTTCAAATCACCGTGGACATGGTCAATCAATCGCAAAAGATATGGACCTTAACAAAATGATGGCTGAACTTGCAGGTAAAGCAACTGGTGTTTCTAAAGGACGCGGTGGCTCAATGCACTTGGCTGACTTTGAAAAAGGAAACTATGGTACCAATGGTATCGTTGGTGGTGGTTACGCTCTTGCAGTAGGTGCAGCGCTTACCCAACAATATAAAGGAACTAACAACATTGCTGTTGCTTTCTCAGGCGATGGTGCTACTAATGAAGGATCATTCCACGAGTCTGTCAATATGGCTGCAACATGGAAACTTCCTGTTATTTTCTTTATCATTAATAACCGTTATGGAATCTCCATGAGCATTAACAATGCGACAAACACACCGCATTTATACACACGTGCAGAAGCTTATGGTATTCCAGGATTCTACTGTGAAGATGGAAATGACTTGATGGCTGTCTATGAAACAATGGGCAAAGCTGTTGAGCATGTTCGTGGCGGAAACGGCCCAGCTATTGTTGAGGTAGAATCATACCGTTGGTTTGGTCACTCAACTGCAGATGCTGGTAAATACCGTACTAAAGAAGAAGTTGATGAGTGGAAAGAAAAAGATCCAATGATCAAATATCGTACTTATCTGACAAGCGAAGGCATTGCCACTGATGACGAATTGGATGCCATTCAAGCACAAGTCAAAAAAGAAGTTGACGATGCTTATGAATTTGCACAAAATAGTCCAGATCCAGAACTTTCAGTAGCCTTCGAAGACGTTTGGGTTGACTAATATCACCTTGTCAGTAAGAAGCAATCGTATTTGAATAATAAATGGAGAAATAAAAATTATGTCAGAAACAAAATTAATGGCTTTGCGTGAAGCAGTCAACCTTGCTATGACTGAGGAAATGCGCAAGGATGAAAACATTTTCCTTATGGGTGAAGACGTAGGGGTATACGGAGGAGACTTTGGTACTTCTGTTGGAATGATTGAAGAATTTGGTCCTAAACGTGTTAAAGACACACCAATTTCAGAAGCAGCTATCTCTGGTGCAGCTATTGGTGCAGCGATTACAGGACTTCGTCCAATTGTTGACGTTACCTTTATGGATTTCCTTACCATCATGATGGACGCTATCGTGAATAACGGTGCTAAAAACAACTACATGTTTGGTGGAGGCCTTATTACCCCTGTAACATTCCGTGTAGCATCAGGTTCTGGTATTGGTTCCGCTGCGCAACACTCACAATCTCTTGAAGCATGGTTAACTCATATTCCAGGGATTAAAGTTGTCGCTCCAGGTAATGCGAACGAAGCAAAAGGATTATTGAAATCAGCTATCCGTGATAATAACATTGTTCTTTTCATGGAACCTAAGGCTCTTTATGGTAAAAAAGAAGAAGTTAATCAAGATCCTGACTTCTATATTCCACTTGGTAAAGGTGACATCAAACGCGAAGGTACTGACTTGACAATCGTTTCTTATGGTCGTATGTTGGAGCGTGTTCTTCAAGCGGCTGAAGAAGTTGCAGCAGATGGTATCAATGTTGAAGTTGTTGACCCACGTACCCTCATCCCACTTGATAAAGAATTGATCATTGAATCTGTTAAGAAAACAGGTAAATTAATGCTTGTCAATGATGCTTACAAAACAGGTGGATTCATTGGGGAAATTGCAACCATGATTACTGAAAGTGAAGCCTTTGATTACCTTGATCACCCAATCGTTCGTCTTGCAAGTGAAGATGTTCCAGTACCTTATGCACGTGTACTTGAACAAGCGATCTTACCAGATGTTGAGAAAATCAAAGCTGCTATTGTGAAAATGGCAAACAAAGGCAACTAGGCGATAAGACATATGGTTTAGGACAGACCTTATCCCTTAGTCATTTCTTAGATAGATAAGACCTATTGTAAGAAAGGCTACATCGTCTTATCCCTTGTCACAACAGCTTCGTCACTCTTACTTTAGGTAACAAGACGGAGCTGTTGATGGCGCTTATAAAATCGTGAAAGGATGTAGAAATGGCATTTGAAATTATTATGCCTAAGCTCGGCGTTGACATGCAAGAGGGCGAGATCATCGAGTGGAAAAAACAAGAAGGTGATACCGTCAATGAAGGTGATGTCCTTCTTGAAATCATGTCAGATAAAACCAATATGGAACTTGAGGCAGAAGACTCAGGTGTTCTATTGAAAATTGTTCGTCCAGCTGGTGATACTGTACCTGTAACTGAAGTTATCGGTTACATTGGTGCAGAAGGTGAATCAGTAGATACTATTGCTTCAAGTGAAAAAACAACAGAAATTCCAGTTCCTGCTTCAGCAGATGCGGGACCAACAGTAGCTCCAAAAGAAGATGTGGCCAGTCCAGCTCCTCAGGTAGCAGCGACAGCTATTCCGCAAGGAAATGGTGGAAAAGTTCGTGCTACTCCAGCTGCACGTAAGGTTGCAGCAGAAATGGGTATTGACCTTGGCCAAGTTCCAGGAACAGGACCAAATGGGCGTGTCCATAAAGAAGATGTTGAGAACTTTAAAGGTGCTCAACCGAAAGCTTCACCACTTGCTCGTAAAATCGCTGCTGATAAAGGTATCGACTTGGTGACTGTTTCAGGTACTGGCTTTAACGGTAAGGTCATGAAAGAAGACATCATGGCTATTCTTGAAGCTGCTAAACCAGCTGAAGCAAAAGCACCAGCAGCTAAAGAAGAAAAAGTTATTGAGCTTCCAGAGGGTGTGGAACACAAGCCAATGTCAGCTATGCGTAAGGCAATCTCTAAAGGTATGACAAACTCTTACCTTACTGCGCCTACCTTTACGCTTAACTACGATATTGACATGACAGAAATGATCGCCCTTCGCAAGAAGTTAATTGACCCAATCATGGCTAAAACAGGCCTTAAAGTCAGCTTCACAGACTTGATTGGTATGGCAGTGGTTAAAACGTTGATGAAACCTGAGCATGAGTACATGAATGCTTCCCTCATCAATAACGCTAATGATATTGAATTGCACCGCTTTGTGAACCTGGGTATTGCCGTAGGTCTTGATGATGGTCTTATTGTTCCAGTTATCCATGGTGCAGATAAGATGAGCTTGTCAGATTTCGTGCTTGCTTCAAAAGATGTGATTAAAAAAGCGCAAACTGGTAAGTTGAAAGCAGCTGAAAAGTCTGGATCAACCTTCTCTATCACAAACTTGGGAATGTTTGGTACGAAGACATTTAACCCAATTATTAACCAACCAAACTCAGCAATTCTTGGTGTTGGAGCAACTATCCCAACTCCAACGGTTGTGGATGGTGAGATTGTTGCCCGTCCAATTATGGCGATGTGCTTAACCATCGACCATCGCTTGGTAGACGGTATGAACGGTGCAAAATTCATGGTTGACCTCAAGAAATTGATGGAAAATCCATTTGAATTGTTAATCTGATCAATCAGTTTTAAAAAAGAAAAGCATTGATTAATAAAAGGGATTTTGCTAAGTTTAGGCTTGGTGCCCTTTTCTCAAAAATATAGAAAGGATGTAGAACGAGGAGATCTCATGCAAATGAGTGACAAGCAATTGAACCCGAGCGGAAAGCTCGGATAAAAGTGGTAAAAGTTGGCTAATCTTAGCGTCATAGACGTCTGAACTTTCCTCAATTTTTGTTTCGGAAAGTCCGAGTCGTCCTGACGTGGGTGCTTCAACGAGATCAAAGATTTCCGACTTACCGCAAAAATTCAATCGCTTTCTTCTCGCTCTTGGTATCTTAAATTATGGCTGTTGAAATTATTATGCCGAAACTCGGTGTTGACATGGCAGAAGGTGAAATCATCGAGTGGAAAAAACAAGAAGGTGATACTGTCAATGAAGGCGATATTCTTCTTGAAATCATGTCAGATAAAACCAATATGGAACTTGAAGCAGAAGACTCAGGTGTTCTTCTTAAAATTACACGTCAAGCCGGTGAAACAGTACCTGTAACAGAAGTTATCGGTTATATCGGTGCAGAAGGTGAATCAGTTGAGGTTTCTAGCCCCGCTGCTTCAGATGTGAATGTTGCTCGTACAACAGAAGATTTAGAAGCTGCCGGACTTGAAGTGCCAAAAGCACCAGCTCAAGCTGCTTCAGCTGCACCAAAAGCTGCACTTGCTGATGATGAGTATGACATTATCGTTGTCGGTGGTGGACCTGCAGGTTATTATGCAGCTATTCGTGGTGCTCAACTTGGTGGTAAAATTGCAATCGTTGAGAAATCTGAATTTGGTGGAACTTGCTTGAACGTAGGATGTATTCCAACCAAAACTTACCTTAAAAATGCTGAAATTCTTGATGGTATCAAGATTGCAGCAGGACGTGGGATTAACCTTGCCTCAACTAACTATACCATTGACATGGATAAAACAGTTGACTTCAAGAACACTGTTGTTAAAACATTAACAGGCGGCGTTCAAGGTCTTCTAAAGGCTAACAAAGTCACTATCTTTAACGGGCTTGCTCAAGTAAACCCTGATAAGACAGTTACTATTGGGTCAAAAACCATTAAGGGTCGCAATGTTATCCTTGCTACAGGTTCTAAAGTATCACGTATCAATATCCCAGGTATTGACTCTAAACTTGTTTTAACGTCTGACGATATCCTTGACCTCCGTCAAATGCCAAAATCACTAGCAGTTATGGGTGGTGGTGTTGTTGGTATCGAGCTTGGACTTGTTTGGGCATCTTACGGTGTGGATGTTACCGTTATTGAAATGGCTGACCGCATTATCCCAGCTATGGATAAAGAAGTATCTCTTGAACTTCAAAAAATCCTTTCTAAGAAAGGCATGAAGATCAAAACATCTGTTGGTGTCTCTGAAATTGTTGAAGCAAATAACCAATTGACCTTGAAACTTAACAATGGTGAAGAAGTTGTCGCTGAAAAAGCCTTGCTTTCTATCGGACGTGTACCACAAATGAACGGTCTTGAAAACCTTAACCTTGAAATGGATCGTAACCGTATCAAAGTTAATGACTACCAAGAGACATCAATTCCAGGTATCTATGCACCAGGTGACGTTAACGGAACTAAAATGCTTGCTCATGCTGCTTACCGTATGGGTGAAGTGGCTGCAGAAAATGCTATGCATGGCAACACCACTCGTAAAGCTAACCTTAAATACACACCAGCGGCTGTTTACACACACCCTGAAGTGGCAATGGTTGGTTTAACTGAAGAACAAGCTCGTGAGCAATATGGCGATGTGCTTATCGGAAAAAATAGCTTTACTGGTAACGGACGCGCGATTGCTTCAAATGAAGCACATGGTTTTGTTAAAGTTATTGCTGACGCCAAATACCACGAAATCTTAGGTGTTCATATTATTGGACCAGCTGCAGCAGAAATGATTAACGAAGCAGCAACAATTATGGAATCAGAATTAACAGTTGATGAATTACTATTGTCAATTCATGGTCATCCAACTTTCTCTGAAGTGATGTACGAAGCCTTTGCAGATGTTCTTGGTGAAGCTATCCACAACCCACCAAAACGCAAATAATTGTCGTCAAATCTTATATCAGAATAAATAAAATAGCTGTAGACTCATTAGTCTACAGCTATTTCTTATGGAGAAGACGATGTCATCCAATACTCTCTAAAAACTTTCCAGCACTAAGAACTCAATCAAGTTAGAGAGCTTGTTTTAGCTTGACAAAAGCTCATGATAGAGTTATATTTTATATATATTTAAATTAAGCATATAAATAAAATAAATCTATGGAGGTGACCATGTATTATCCAGTACCATCCCCTGTGATTGAGTTCTTAGTATTGGGAATGGTAGGGCAAAAAGCTTCTTATGGCTATGATATCTGTCAGCAGTTGCGGCAATTAACCCCTATCAAGGAATCTACCCTTTATCCTATTTTAAAGAAAATGGAGTTAAATGGGTGGCTATCGACATACACGGAAGCTCATCAGGGGAGACAACGGAAGTATTACCAACCAACTGAGAAAGGGTATGAACAGTTGTTATTTTTGGAGAAGGAATGGCTGCGTTATTCGGCAGCTATCCTAGCTTTGGCAAAAGGAGAAACAAAATGATGAGGCAAGATTTTTTACAGGTATTAGAGCATGACCTAAGCAGTTTACCTGTTCAGGCTAGAGAAGAAGCGTTAGCCTTTTTCACAGAGTATCTGGCAGAAGTAGGAGAGTCCAGTGATGCTCTTGCTGAACTTGGTGATCCCCACCAAGTTGCTCAAGACCTGTTATCAGAGATGAAGGCACAAGGCATTCCCATGGAGATGAGAGAAGTTATGGTGCTTGAAGATAGCAAGGTTGTAGTGACCAAAAAAGTTTCCGTTTTCTTAGAGGATATTGACCTCATGATCAGAGAAGCTGACGTTACTCAGCTAACTTTAGATTATCCTTCTAACCTCTCGACCTTTCTTCAGATAGAACAAAGGGATGAGCAATTTAGTATTAAACAAGTAAAGCCTAGACCAAAACAAAACTTCAGTTTTTTGAACCTAGTAACTAACAAGGTTCCTGATTTTCTATTACATAAACTTACCTTATTAGTTCCCAAAGGACTGACTCTTACAGATCTTACTATTCATCTGGTATCGTCTGATGCCAGCCTAGAAGGTCTTGAGGTCAAAACGTGTCAGCTTACCCTAACCAATGGTGATATTAGAGCAAGAGCTCTTTCTGCTGAGCAATTATCAGGTTTTTTAGCCAATGGAGATATTAGTTTCTTGAATTGTCATTTCCAAGACCTAAAGCTGGAATTAACTAATGGTGATATGAGTTGGCAAGAAAGCCAGAGTGCTAACACTCACCTTATCTGTTATAATGGCGACATTGGACTGACTAACGGGACTTACTCAAATCAACTCATCATTGATAATCAGAATGGGGATACGCACATCCATCAGAGTCAATTATGCCAAGTCGAAATGAGACTAGCTAATGGTGATGTGGCACTTGAAAATAGTACTTTTGAATACATGCTTTTAGAGATGGCTTGTGGTAATGCTGATGTTAGACTTTTACCTCGAGATCAGACAGAAGTAACTATTGATGTGACAACAGATTTTGGAAATTGTCATATTTTTGGTCAACAATCTACAAGTTGCCATTACTATCGTGAAGGGCCCCATCCTCGTCAATTACTCATCACCAATGCTTTTGGGAACATTACCCTCAGTTAGTTGGTCTAGAAAGCTTGTCATTTAGGCTTGTTTTCATTATACTAGAGAAGTAGATTACATATTTTTGAAAGGACTTTTTTCCTATGAAATACATCGTTAACAAAAGTCACAATCCTGCCTTTAACATTGCTCTGGAAGCTTATGCTTTTAGAGAACTAGTGGAAGAAGACGAATTGTTTATCCTTTGGATCAATGAGCCAGCTATTATTATTGGCAAACATCAAAACACCATTCAAGAAATCAATAAAGAATACATTGATGAACATGGTATTCATGTTGTGCGACGTTTATCTGGTGGTGGTGCGGTTTACCATGATTTGAATAATTTGAACTACACCATTATTTCTAACAAAACAGCTGAAGGGGCTTTTGATTTCAAAACTTTCTCACAACCTGTGATTGCGACTTTAGCTGATTTAGGTGTGACAGCTAATTTTACAGGTCGTAATGATATTGAGATTGATGGCAAGAAAATCTGTGGTAATGCTCAAGCCTATTACAAGGGTCGCATGATGCACCATGGTTGCCTTTTGTTTGATGTGGATATGACCGTTCTTGGCGATGCTCTTAAAGTAAGTAAGGACAAGATTGAGTCTAAAGGAGTGAAGTCTGTTCGTGCTCGCGTGACCAATATTTTAAATGAATTACCAGAAAAAATTACCGTTGAGGAATTTTCAGATAAAATCTTGGCTAAAATGAAAGAAACTTACCCAGATATGACAGAATATGTCTTGTCAGAAGATGAGTTAGCTAAGATTGAACAATCTGCCAAAGAGCAATTTGGTAGCTGGGACTGGACTTATGGGAAAGCTCCAGAGTACACTATTGAACGCAATGTTCGTTACCCTGCAGGTAAAATCTCAACCTTCGCAAATGTTGAAAATTCTATTATTAAAAACCTTAAAATCTATGGTGATTTCTTTGGAATCAAAGATGTTCAAGATATTGAGAACCTATTAATTGGTTGTAAATATGAGTACCGGGATGTTCTTGAACGTTTGCAAACGATTGATACGACTCAATACTTCTCACGTATGACCGTTGAAGAAGTTACTAAAGCTATTGTTGCTTAATGGTTTTAAGCACTGAGAAACGTTGTAAGAAGGAAAAACAATAAAACTCCTAAGCGGGATATGTCCTGCTTAGGAGTTTTCGTTTGATGATATGAAAGAAGAACTTAAGCTTTATCAAAGGCAGCTTTACTTTTAATGTCGGCATATTCTTCAGCGACTTCTTGTTTCAGTATATCATCATAGCTAGGTAGTGCAATAGCTGATCCGTACTTTTCTTTGAGAGCTGTTGTTACGAGACGGTAAGCAAGGTTCACGTTGCGTGATAAGATAGGACCGTGGAAATAACTGCCGTAGACGTTTTTATAGTGAACACCTTCAGTTTGGTCTTCCTTATTATTACCATTGCCATAAACCACTCGTCCAAGTGGCTTCTCGTCATCGGATAAAAAGGTACGTCCTTGATGATTTTCAAAGCCATAATAGGTTTCGTTAAATACCTCATTATGGATTTTAATGTCTCCAATAAAACGATTTTGGTGCTGATTAAGGGTGTAGTGTCCCAAAATTCCAAGTCCATCAATTTTAACCCCATTAGCTTGGACATAGTATTGCCCTAGCAATTGGAAGCCACCACAGATGGCAAGCACCACTTTATTATTAGCAATGTAATCCGCTAAAGCAACTTTTTTGCTAGGCAAATCCTTAGCAACGATGGTTTGCTCATAGTCTTGTCCACCACCAAAAAAAACAAGGTCGTAGTAATCTTGGTCAAAGGCATCATTCAGAGAAACAATATCAACGGTAACTCTAGCTCCAAGTTTTTCAGCGACATACTTGAGCATCAAGACATTCCCATTGTCACCGTAGGTATTCATCAGGTTTCCATAGAGATGAGCAATGTTTAGGTCATAGAGGTAGTCAGTGTTTTCTGGAGATTTTAGTGAAGTGTAAGTCATTAGTTCATCTCCTTTTCAACCACATGGCGGTCGGCTAGCAAGCTACGGAATTCTAACATTGCAGTATAGGTTGCTAAAATATAAGCATGTTTGCTTCCTTGTTTTTCAATAGCTTCCATGATTTGCTCGAGCTTTTCAGCTTGTTTTATCTTAGTGTCGTCAAATCCTGTGACTCTAAGTCTTCTGGCAATTTCAGAGTGACGGACACCACCAGCATTAATCTCAGTGATTGGCATTTGTGTAATGAGTTCGAAATTAGCATCCCAAATCCAGCTGGTATCAATTCCATCAGCGTAATTGGCATTTAATAAAACTGATAAGCTAAATGGGTAATCTGCCAATTGAATCATTTCCAGTGCCTGACTGGCTCCAACAGGATTTTTGATAAGCACAAGGGTGCAGGATTTATCTCCAATCTTAAAGGTTTCTTGACGACCGAAAACGGCCTTGCTTTTGTTAAAACCAGCCTTAATTTTCTCGGGAGAAACACCGAAAAATTCAGCAACAGAGACGGCAGCAAGGGCATTGTAAATATTATATAAACCACCGACATTGATTTTGTAATCTTGGCCATCAATGATAAACTCAGAACTGTGATTGGTAATCGTCGTGAGTTCAGTTAATCGATAATCCAACTGTGGTCTCTTGAAGCCACAATTTAAACAAATAAAGTCTCCAAGATTGGCATAGGTATTGAGGTGGTATTGTAGGATATGTTCGCATTTAGGGCATAGGATGCCTTCAGTGTTGTAATGAGCCAATTGTGGGGCATGCTTAGCAGTATCAAAACCATAATACTGAACCGGATTAACTAAGTCTTTTGAAGAGAAAATAGGACTGTCACCGTTGGCTAAGATAGTTGCTTGAGGTGCCTTGCTTGCTCCATCGACAATCATTTGATAAGTGGTATAAATCTCCCCATAGCGGTCCATTTGATCTCTAAAAATATTGGTGTAGACAAAGAGACTTGGTTTGAGGTAATTAGTAATCTTTGGAAGACTTGCTTCATCAATTTCCAAGACAGCAATGTGTTTACCAGATTTTCCTTTTTTAGCTGATAAAAAAGCCGCGGTAATCCCCGTAATCATATTAGCACCGCTCGGGTTGGTAAGTACATCGCCAAATGCTTCTTTCAAGATGCCTACGGTTAAAGCTGTTGTTAATGTTTTCCCATTGGTACCTGTGATGACAACAATCTCATAATCTTTTGAGAGGCTATCTAAAATATCTTTATCGAAGGCTAGTGCTAAACGGCCGGGATAAGTAGAACCGCGCCCTAGTTTCTTTAATATCAATTGAGCTGTTTTGCCGGCACTGAGACCGAGTAATGACTTCATTTTCATGTTTATATTTTAGCATAAGTTTCTCAATTTTAGATAGAGAAAAACGTTACGAATCATGATATAATGTTAATGATATCTATTTTTACATAGAAATGAGAGTTGTATGAGTAATTTATCTAGTATTGACACCAAGTTTTTATTGAGTTTATTTTCTGATCCCTGGATGCTAGCGGTGCATCTCTTGGATATTTTGATTGTGGCCTACCTGATTTATCGTTTTATTAAGGCTTTGACAGGTACCAAAATCATGTCCTTGGTGCAAGGGGTTATTTTCTTTTTGATTATTCGGTTTATAGCGGAATGGATTGGTTTCACCACTATTACCTATTTGATGAATCAGGTTATTACGTATGGGGTTATCGCTGGGGTTGTGATTTTTGCTCCAGAAATCCGTGCAGGACTTGAAAAATTTGGTCGCTCTACACAGGTCTTTTTACAAAAGCAAACGGTTAGCAGTGAAGAAGCCTTAGTAGACGCATTAATCAAGTCTGTCGCTTATATGGGTCCTCGAAAAATCGGTGCTTTGATTGCTATTGAGCAGACTCAAACCTTACAAGAATACATTGCCACAGGAATCCCTTTAAATGCAGATATTTCCAGCCAACTCTTAATCAATATTTTTATTCCTAACACTCCACTGCATGATGGTGCAGTCATTGTTGGCCATAATAAAATAGTAGCAGCTAGTGCTTACCTACCTTTGTCAGAATCCATGACAATTTCTAAGGAATTTGGGACAAGGCACCGAGCAGCAATTGGTCTATCTGAAAACTCAGATGCCTTAACTATTATTGTTTCAGAAGAAACAGGAGCCACCTCGGTTGCCCGTAAAGGACAATTTTTACATGATCTGACTGCAGACGAATTTGAGACTGTTTTGCGAACTTATTTAATCAGTGAACCAACGGTGACTTTACCATGGTACAAGAAAATTCTAGGAGGAAAAGGCAAATGAAACGATTTTTAAATAGCCGCCCTTGGTTAGGGCTAGTTTCGGTCTTTTTTGCCATTCTGTTATTTTTGACTGCTGCGTCTAGTAACCATAATAATTCTGGTTCGCAAACCTATAGTCCGATTGAAACCTATACGCATAGTCTCAAAGATGTTCCTATTGACATGAAATATGACAGTGAAAAATACTTTATCAGTGGCTACTCTTATGGCACTGAAGTTTATCTGACATCGACTAATCGTGTTAAATTGGATTCTGAAGTAAATAGTGATACTCGCAGTTTTAAAATCGTTGCGGATTTAACAAAGAGTCATCCAGGCACTGTCACAGTAGACCTGAAAGTGGAAAATTTACCTTCTGGGGTAACCGCTACGGTATCACCGGATAAGATTTCAGTGATTATTGGTAAAAAAGAATCCAAAATGTTTCCAGTTCGAGGAGCAGTTGATGCTAAACAGATTGCCAATGGTTATGAAATCAATAAAATTGAAACAGGGATTGATAAGGTTGAAGTAACCAGTGATGAATCAACCATTGCTTTGATTGATCATGTTGTGGCAAAATTACCAGATGATCAGGTCTTGGATGCTAATTACAGTAGTCGGGTAACGCTTCAAGCTGTTTCTGCTGATGGAACGATATTGGCTAGTGCTATAGATCCAGCAAAAGCTAACTTGTCTGTCGGGGTTAAGCGGATTACTAAGTCTGTACCGATTAGGGTTGAAGCGGTTGGTGTAATGGATGACCGGTTATCAGATATTCAATATAAATTGTCAAAACAGACTGCTCTTATTTCAGGAAGTCGAGAGGCCCTAGAAGCCATTGACGAAATTGTAGCAGAAGTCAACATCTCTGATGTCACAAAAAATACGAGTAAGACTGTGAGTTTGTCATCTAATCAGGTTTCTATTGAGCCATCAGTAGTAACCGTTCAGTTGACAACCACTAAAAAATAATGGATAATAGCTAGGAAAATTGAATGGAGGAAGCCATTAGGCTTATATAAATTATGGGAAAATATTTTGGAACAGATGGTGTTCGTGGAGAAGCAAATGTTGAGCTGACACCTGAGTTAGCTTTTAAACTGGGCCGCTTCGGTGGCTATGTTTTGAGTCAACATGAGACCGAAAGACCTAAAGTTTTTGTGGCGCGTGATACCCGTATTTCAGGAGAAATGTTGGAGTCAGCCTTGATTGGTGGTCTACTATCTGTTGGTATTGAAGTTTATAAACTTGGTGTTTTAGCGACACCTGGTGTCTCTTATTTAGTTAGAACTGAAAAAGCAAGTGCTGGTGTGATGATTTCTGCGAGTCATAACCCTGCGCTTGACAATGGCATCAAATTCTTTGGGAGTGATGGGTTTAAGTTGGCTGATGACCAAGAATTAGAAATTGAAGCTCTCTTAGATGCTCCGGAGGACACGCTTCCTCGCCCGAGTGCAGAAGGGCTTGGAACCTTGGTAGATTATCCAGAAGGACTTCGTAAATATGAAAAGTTCTTGGTAACAACAGGTACTGACTTAAACGGTATGACAGTTGCCTTAGACACTGCTAATGGAGCTGCTTCAGTGTCAGCACGTGATGTCTTTTTAGATTTAAATGCAGAAATTGCTGTCATTGGTGAAAAACCAAATGGTCTTAATATTAATGACGGTGTTGGTTCAACGCATCCAGAACAACTTCAAGAGTTAGTTAAGGAAACAGGAGCAGATCTTGGTTTAGCCTTTGATGGCGATAGCGACCGTCTGATTGCCGTGGACGAAACTGGCGAGATTGTTGACGGTGATCGTATTATGTTTATCATTGGTAAATACTTGTCAGAAAAAGGGATTCTTGCTCACAATACCATTGTCACAACGGTGATGTCTAACCTCGGTTTTCATAAAGCTTTAGATAAACAAGGTATTAATAAAGCAATTACAGCAGTTGGGGACCGCTATGTGGTTGAAGAAATGCGTCGCTCAGGATACAATCTCGGTGGTGAACAATCAGGACATGTCATTATCATGGACTACAATACCACTGGAGATGGTCAGTTGACAGCTATCCAATTAACCAAGGTAATGAAGGAAACTGGAAAATCACTTTCGGAATTAGCTGCTGAAGTAACCATTTACCCTCAAAAACTGGTTAACATTCGTGTGGAAAATAGCATGAAAGAACGTGCTATGGAAGTTCCAGCTATTGCGAACATCATTGCAAAAATGGAGGATGAAATGGCTGGTAATGGTCGTATTCTCGTGAGACCAAGTGGTACAGAACCTCTTCTTCGTGTCATGGCAGAGGCGCCAACAGATGCTGAAGTTGATTATTATGTCGATACTATTGCTGATGTCGTCCGTACAGAAATCGGATGCGATAACTAACGAGTTGAATACAAACAAGAAACCTTATTTCTAAGGCTTCTGTCAACAATTGGAAAGAGGCTTGGGGCGTTTAGCTCAAGTCTCTTTTATAAATTGCTAAAGTAGAAGAGAAAGGATATCGGATGACAAAACAGCAAATCGAAAAACTAGCGGACTTACTGCCTCCTTTTGCAGCCAAACTTTACTTAGACATGATTCCTGAATTTCAGGAAGGTTATGTTTCATATGTTTATCAAACCCAAAAAGAAGATACTCAAAACCGTCGCATCAAGCAGTTAACTAAAAGTTTTGCACGCTTGCTAGACACGCCTTCGTTTTATGTTATGCCCCTTTCCGCACAAGTAGTCAGACAGCTATTAAGGGATGAAGAAATAGCTTGTCACTCTTTATCCAGCGTAGGGGCTATTCAGGCCTTTGAAGCTGCAGTTGAGGATGAAAAAGAAGTTTTGCAGTTACTTCGTAATGGCTCTAGACTGGCTTTGCTTGTGTTAGAAGAAGCAAATGAAATCGTTCATATGGATTTAGGCATACTGACCAAGGGAGAGCAAAAGGTCATATCACCAGCTATGTTAACTGCTATTGAGGAGCATCTTTTGGCAGCTACTGAGAGAAACGCTTTACAGCTAACCGTTACAGTTGAGCAAGGAGCAGCACGAACCTTTTACCAAGCCCATGGTTTTCATCAAAAGGCTGATGATTTGGTTTTTAAACCAACTGACGGTAAGTTGATTTGTCAAATGGTTAAAGACCTCTTTAAAGCATGAGTAAAGCGTAGAAAGGTATTCTTAGTGAGGCATTTGGTCTCTAAAGTGGTATAATAAGAACATGTCAAAAAAACCTACCTCAGCTTATGTGCATATTCCTTTTTGCACACAAATTTGTTACTATTGTGACTTTTCTAAAGTCTTTATCCAAAATCAACCTGTTGATGCCTACTTGGAAGCGCTGATTCAAGAATTCGAATCCTATGACATTCATGACTTAAAGACTCTTTATATTGGAGGGGGAACGCCAACGGCGATTACTGCAGCTCAGCTGGAGTATTTATTAAGTCACCTTGAACGAAACCTCAATTTAAGCTATCTTGAAGAGTTCACTATTGAGGCCAATCCTGGTGATTTAACCCCAGATAAAATTGAAGTGCTTAAACAATCAGCTGTCAATCGGATTTCGCTTGGGGTGCAAACCTTTAATAATAAACAATTAAAGCAGATTGGCCGTAGCCATAATGAAGAACAAATTTATAGCACCATCGCTAATTTAAAAGCTGCAGGCTTTCACAATATTTCCATTGATTTAATTTATGCTTTGCCAGGTCAAACCTTAGCTCAAGTCAAGGAAAATGTTGCTAAAGCTCTGGCACTTGATATTCCCCACCTGAGTCTTTATAGCCTTATTTTGGAACATCACACCGTTTTTATGAACAAAATGCGACGTGGTAAACTTAACTTACCAACGGAAGACTTGGAAGCGGAAATGTTTGAATATATTATTTCAGAAATGGAAGCTAATGGTTTTGAGCATTATGAAATTTCCAATTTTACCAAACCTGGTTTTGAAAGTCGTCATAACTTGATGTATTGGGATAATGTGGAATATTTTGGATGTGGTGCAGGGGCTTCGGGTTACCTTAATGGCATTCGCTATCAAAATAGGGTACCGATTCAGCACTACCTTAAGGCAGTTGAAGCAGGGAATGCTAGACTAAATGAAGAAGTGCTGCGCAAAGAGGAAATGATGGAAGAGGAACTCTTTTTAGGATTGCGTAAAAAGACAGGAGTTTCCATCCAGCGATTTCAAGAAAAATTTGGTATTTCTTTTGAGGAGCGCTATGGAACTATTGTTAGGGATCTTCAAGACCAGGGACTGCTTGTCAAAGATGATGCCTTTGTCAGAATGACTAAAAAGGGTCTTTTCTTAGGTGACTCTGTTGCTGAGCGGTTTATATTAGATTAGGAGAGTTATTATGGGATTAAGTTATCGCGAGGACATCAAACTTCCTTTTGAGTTGTGTGATGTTAAATCAGATATTAAGTTTCCACTTCTCTTGGACTATTGTTTAACGGTCTCTGGGAGACAATCTGCCCAATTAGGACGAAGTAATGACTACCTTTTAGAGCAATACGGCTTAATCTGGATTGTGACGGATTATGAAGCAACTATTCATCGCTTGCCTCGCTTCAAAGAAACCATTACCATTGAGACACAAGCCATGTCTTATAATAAATTCTTTTGTTACCGACAATTTTATATTTATGACCAAGAGGGACAACTTTTGGTAGATATTCTAGCTTATTTTGCTTTGCTCAATCCAGAAACTCGCAAGGTAGCCTCTATTCCGGAAGATTTAGTAGCACCATTTGAAACTGATTTTGTTAAAAAATTACGTCGTGCTCCTAAAATGCATCTCTTAGAAAAGCCCATTGACCAAGATTATCGTGTACGCTATTTTGACATTGACATGAATGGTCACGTTAACAACAGTAAATATTTAGATTGGATGTATGATGTGTTGGGGTATGAGTTTCTAAAGGCTCATGAGCCTTTACGCATGACTTTAAAATACGTCAAAGAAGTCTCACCAGGTGGTCAAATTACCTCCAGTTATCAGTTAGATCAATTGACTTCTTATCATCAAATCACAACAGCTGGGCAGCTGAACGCCCAAGCCATGATTGAATGGCGAGCGATTAAACAAACAGAAAGTGAGACAGACTAGTGCCTTATAAGGGTTATTTAATTGATTTAGACGGAACAATTTACCAAGGGAAAAACCGTATTCCAGCAGGGGAACGGTTTATCAAACGCCTACAAGAAAAAGGTCTTCCCTATTTATTGGTGACTAATAATACAACACGCACACCTGAAATGGTCCAAGACATGTTGTCTAAACAGTTTAATGTTGAGACAGGCATTGAGACTATCTACACAGCTACTATGGCGACCGTCGATTACATGAATGACATGAACCGTGGCAAAACAGCTTACGTTATTGGAGAAAAAGGTCTCAAATCAGCTATTGCAGCCGCAGGCTACGTAGAAGAACTTGAGAATCCCGCTTACGTAGTGGTTGGGTTAGACAGTCATGTAACCTATGACATGCTAGCTACCGCTACCTTAGCCATTCAAAAGGGAGCCCTCTTTATTGGGACTAATCCTGATTTAAACATCCCGACTGAACGTGGCTTGATGCCAGGAGCAGGTGCATTGAATGCCTTATTAGAAGCTGCCACACGTGTGAAGCCTATTTTTATCGGAAAACCCAATGCTATCATTATGAATAAATCACTAGAAGTCCTAGGAGTCAAACGTTCCGAAGCAGTGATGGTTGGGGATAATTACTTGACTGATATTATGGCAGGCATTCAAAATGATATTGCAACCATTCTGGTGACAACAGGTTTTACGAGACCTGAAGAAGTACCAACATTACCAGTGCAGCCAGATCATGTCCTATCTAGTCTTGATGAGTGGGAATTGTGATGGTAGAAAATATTAAATTATTTTGTAGTTGGCTATGGTTATTAGCGTTAGCTATTCTCATGACAATCTATTCAGCTTGGCTATGGTATCCTCTTGAGGTGGAGTACCTAAAATTAGAACAAGTTGTTTTTATGAGCAAGGATGCTATCTTGCATAACTATAACGGACTGCTCAATTACCTCACTAATCCCTTTGAGACAAGTTTGACGTTTGCTAGTTTTAGATCATCGACAGATGGGCTCAAGCATTTTGCAGACGTCAAGTGGCTTTTTCACCTCACACAAGTCATCTTCCTAGGTCTCCTTTACACAACGGTTAAGGATTTTAAGCAAAGATTCAAAACTAAAAGTTTCTGGTCCATTCAAAGGCCTATAATGATAGCAGCTTTGTTTCCTCTTATGATTGGGTTAATGGCTAGTGTTATTGGATTTGAAAACTTTTTTATTCTTTTTCATAAGGTGCTTTTTGTAAGAGATAGCAATTGGCTCTTTGACCCCTTGAAAGATCCTGTGATCTGGATCCTTCCAGAAGTCTTTTTCTTGCACTGTTTCCTTTTCTTTATGACCGTTTACGAAATCATCTTGTGGAGCTTAGTAGGTTTAGCAAGATGGCAGCGACCAAAGATATAGTAACAACTAAAAGTTAGGAATTCATTTTTCAAAAAATAAAAAACAAGCGCTTTGAAAACGCTTGTTTTTAGTTTATCGACAAGGTAAAATAAAGATACAAAAAGCACCGACTCGGTGCCACTTTTTCAAGTTGATAACGGACTAGCCTTATTTTAACTTGCTATGTTGTTTTGAATGGTTCCAACAAGATTATTTTATAACTTTTATAACAAATAATCAAGTAGAAATTCAAAGAAATTTACCAGCTATAAAACAATACTTAATACTATAGAATGATAACAAAATAAACTACTTTTTAAAAGAATTTTGTGTTATAATCAATTTATTATTAAGTATTGGGTGGTTTTTTCGAAGAGACATTTTGAAAAAGCCTAATTTGTAAAATTAAGCTAGACAGAAAAAAGCCATTTATGTTAGGCTCAGATAAACACCACATTTGTCTGAAAGGAACTAACATAAATGACCTATACTCATCTTACCACAACCGAGCTTGTAATGATAGAGGCTTATTACAAAGAAGGAATAACTGTTAGCAATATTTGTCAATCCCTCAAAAGATCAAGACAAACAATTTATAAGGTCATTGCTTATCTCAAGGCTGGTCACACTGCCTATGATTACT
>NZ_JBWKAI010000018.1:0-44227 GCF_056500955.1 Streptococcus sp. F2 | reverse complement strand
GGTTATAATCAGGTTTTTCTTTGTGTAACATAGGAGAACCTCACAAGTCCTTTTTCTTATATTATACTCCTAAATATCATGAAAAGCCCCTAGAAAAGTGATTCTAAGGACTTTGTCTTCAGTCTGAAAAAGCCTCTTTGGAGGCTTTTTTTGCCTGTTAAAAGCTGGCAAGTTTTATTATAGGAGTCATATCTTTATGTTATAATAAAATCATGACAAATAACATCGAACATCTAGCTATTTTTGATACTCATACTCATTTGAATGTAGCAGAATTTCAAGGACATGAGACTGAAGAATTGGCTCTGGCTCAAGAAATGGGCGTAGCCTATCACAATGTGGTTGGCTTTGATCAGGCTACTATTGAGGGAGCACTTGCTCTCGCAGACCAGTATCCTAACGTGTATGCTACTATTGGATGGCACCCGACAGAAGCAGGCTCTTATTCTGAAGCAGTTGAGAAGTCTATCGTCTCCCAGTTAGCACACCCTAAAGTCATTGCCTTAGGTGAAATTGGCTTAGACTATTATTGGATGGAGGACCCAAAAGAGGTTCAAGTTGAGGTTTTTAACCGCCAAATCCAGTTAGCGAAAGAGCACGATTTGCCTTTTGTAGTACACACCCGCGATGCCTTGGAAGATACCTATGAGGTCATCAAAGCAGCTGGTGTTGGCCCTCGTGGAGGCATCATGCATTCTTACTCAGGCTCGCTTGAGATGGCTGAACGTTTCATTGAACTTGGCATGATGATTTCCTTTTCAGGGGTGGTGACTTTCAAAAAGGCTCTTGATATTCAAGAGGCAGCGCAGCACTTGCCTTTGGATAAGATTTTGGTGGAAACAGATGCCCCTTATCTTGCTCCTGTGCCAAAACGCGGCAAGCAAAACCGTACAGCTTATACCCGTTATGTGGTTGATAAAATCGCAGAGCTGCGTGGAATGACTGTGGAAGAAGTTGCCGCAGCAACGACTGCTAATGCAAAGAGGGTATTTAAGCTTGACTGAAAAAATTATTATTCAAGAGGTTCTTGTTGTAGAAGGCAAGGACGACACGGCTAACCTACGCCGTTTTTACAATGTGGATACCTACGAGACCAGAGGATCTGCTATCACCGAGGAAGATTTAGAACGAATCAATCGCCTAAACGATTTGCGTGGTGTTATCGTTTTAACAGACCCAGATTATAATGGCGAGCGCATTCGTAAGCTCATTATGGCTGCTGTGCCCACAGCTCGTCACGCCTTTTTAAATCGAAACGAGGCGGTTCCGAGTTCTAAGAGTAAGGGCCGTTCCTTAGGTGTTGAACATGCCAGCTTTGAGGATCTCCAAAAGGCACTTGCGAAAGTCACTCAGCAATATGATGATGAGTCTTATTTTGACATTCGTCAAACAGACCTGACTCGTCTAGGGCTTTTAATGGCGGCAGATAGCCGTAAACGCAGGAAATACTTGGGTGAAAAGCTCCGCATCGGTTATGCCAACGGCAAACAACTGATCAAGCGCCTCGAATTATTTGGCATTACCCTATCAGAAGTGGAAGAAGTGATGGAGATGTATGAGGGGTAAAGAGTACTACGGAATATAACAGCCCCGTTAACTGAATGGCGTGTCTTGGCAAAAAAGTCTAGACCAGTGGTTCAAATGTCAAAAAGAAAGTGATCATAAAAAGAAGAGAATATATGAGAATTGCAGATTATAGCGTGACCAAGGCTGTCCTTGATCGTCACGGATTTACCTTTAAAAAATCTTTCGGTCAGAACTTTTTGACCGATACCAATATTTTACAGAAAATCGTTGACACGGCTGAGATTGATCAGAATGTCAACGTTATCGAAATTGGTCCTGGAATTGGAGCTTTGACGGAGTTTTTGGCAGAAAATGCTGCTGAAGTGATGGCTTTTGAGATTGATGACCGCTTGGTGCCGATTTTGGCAGATAACTTGCGCGATTTTGATAATGTGCAAGTGGTCAATCAAGATATTTTGAAAGTTGATTTGCAGACCCAAATCAAGCAGTTTAAAAATCCGGATTTGCCTATCAAGGTGGTGGCTAACCTGCCTTACTACATCACAACACCTATTCTCATGCACTTGATTGAGAGCAAAATTCCATTCCAAGAGTTTGTAGTCATGATGCAGCGTGAAGTGGCAGATCGTATTTCTGCGGAGCCAAACACTAAAGCTTATGGTTCCTTGTCCATTGCGGTACAGTATTACATGACTGCCAAGGTTGCCTTCATCGTGCCGCGCACCGTCTTTGTACCTGCGCCAAACGTCGATAGTGCTATCCTCAAAATGGTGCGTCGCGACCGGCCTTTGATTGAGGTTAAGGACGAAGATTTCTTTTTCAGAGTATCTCGTCTTAGTTTTGTCCATCGTCGCAAGACTTTGTGGAATAACTTGACTAGCCATTTTGGTAAGTCTGAAGACATCAAGGCCAAACTTGAAAAAGGTCTGGCACTAGCAGATATCAAGCCCTCTATTCGTGGTGAAGCCTTGTCGATTCAAGATTTTGGTAAATTAGCTGATGCTTTAAAAGAAGTTGGATTATAAAAACCTCTCAGTTAGTTGAAATCATAAGAAACCCCCTTGCAGTACATATCAGAGATGTACAGTGCAGGGGGAGTTTTTATTGACTAGTGCTATTTAAAGTTTTTTTCAAGGCTTGAACCTGTTGTTTAGCGGCAGCTTTAGGATCTTTTTTCAAGAGTTGTTGCAATTGTGCGGTAGCTTGTGGGTTGGCTTGTACCAATTTAGCTTGATCGGCTTTTAATTTGGGAAGAAGGACTGCTAATTGCTTAGCTTGTGCCTTAGTGACCGCCAGCCAAGTTTCTTTTGGAATGGCTACCACCGTCTTTTGTGATATTAATTGACCGTCTTCTCTAGCGAAACCAAACATGGCTTTAGCTAGTTTGGACTTCCAGATATAACGTTTGGTAGTGGTTGTGACCTTAGCTGTACTGCTATCAGTGGTAATATAATGGGCTTCTTTTTTGATGGCTTGGCTCATGTGTTTTTGATCAGGAATAAAATGAGCTCTTGGTTTGGGATCAGTTGCTTTATCCCGATATATCAAAACCTGATGCCTAGCAGTTTTACCGACAGGCTGGTAGATCAGGAGACCAAAGGGAGCTTTGCTATCACCAGCAGAATAAATGGCCTGTGTCTGACGCTTCGTTTCAACCGACATCCCTGTATGATTGACAAAGTGATTGGTTAAATAAAGCACAGAGCCAAGAAGGAGTCCTAAAGAGAGGGTTCCTAAAAGGAATCGCTGTTTAGCATTAGGGAGTAACATCCAACTAGCAAAAGAGGCAATAGTGGCAAGGCCAATAATAAGAATAATCATGCTGACAAATCCCTTTCTATTTCAATGTGTTTTCCTTTTCTAAGGAAAAGAGCAACCATAATCCCTAGTAAGGCAAAAACAAGACCGAGGCTAAACGAGGTTTGAAAGCCTTTCAAGCTGGCGTCAATCATTTTAGAAGCATACGCCAAGGGATCATTGGTCAAGAGTAGTTTGGCTGGTCTATTGGTATTGATGACATTTTGGGTTACGCTTGAGAGGAGAGCGACCACGATAGCAGAGGCAATTTGACGCGCAGTGTTATTGGCAGCTGTTCCGTGAGCCGCTTCGTGTGGTGATAAGGCGCTCATAGCAGAAGCGGTCAAAGGCATCATGACCATGGCAATCCCGAACATACGAACAGCATACATCAGTGTGATGAAGTGGTCTGGTGTTGCAGCCGTTAAGAAGGTAAATGGAATGGTACCGATAGCTAAAATACTAAAGCCGACAAGGGCCATACGACGAGCACCGACCTTGTCATAAACACGCCCAGCAATTGGACTAACGAGTCCCATCATAAGAGCTCCAGGTAACAAGGCTAAACCAGAATCAAGAGCTGAAAGACCATGGACATTTTGCAAGTAGAGGGGTAGCATCATTTCAACCCCCATCATAGCCATCATGGAAAGAGCAATGGCAGCAGTAGTGACAGAGAACTGTTTGACCTTAAAGACCCGAACATCAAGGAGAGGCACTTCGAGATGCAATTGTCGATAGATGAATAGGGCGATAACGCTAACCCCAATGACAATAGGAAGGATAACGATTGTGAGGTCGCCCCAGCCATTATTAGCGACGTTGGTGAAGCCCCAAAGGAAACTTCCGAAACCAATAATGGAAAGAATGAGAGAAGGGACATCGAGTGACATGTCCCGGTTGGCAATAACGTCTTTAACGACAAATGGTGCCGCTAAAAAGCTAAGGTTAGAATGACCAGTGGCAAGATGAAAATTGCTCGCCAGGACAGGTGGACACCCATTAAGACAAAATCGTGTTTTAAAATCCAGCCAGCAAAAGTAGGCCCTATGGCTGGTGCGAGCCCCACCACAAGACCGTTAAGTCCCATTGCAGCTCCGCGCTGTTCAGCAGGGAAAATATTGACCATCACCACTTGCATCAAAGGCATGGTAATCCCCACTGCAGAGGCTTGAATAATACGACCAAAAAGAAAAAGCGCCCAATTATCTGTCGGAGCAAGGGCAGTAATTAAGAGTCCAGTAATTAAGATAGCGTAGGCCGTGACATAGAGCCACTTGGTTGAAAAGCGGGTGGTTAAATAAGCGGACACGGGAATCATAATCCCATTTGCCAACAAGAACCAGGTCGTAGCCTGTTGAGCAGTAGCTAAATTAATATTGAAGCTGGTCATTAAGGTCGGAATTGCAGTGCCGAGACTGGTTTGATTTAATACCCCAGCAAAAGTAGCGATTAACAAGAGCATGACCATAGCGGTACGATTATACTCTTTTCCGTGAATATCAAAGGTTTTCTTAGAATTCATATCGTCTCCTATCTCAAAAAATCATTAGTGAACTGATTTTTATTTGGTGAAACATTATATTTTCAGAAAACAAAATAGTTACCTAGAGAACTATAGCACAAAAGCAAAGGAAGAGCAAAATCTTTGTCTTGAAATGATGGGGTCTGAAAAAGCTAAAACGATTGCGAGTGGAGTTGAGAACATTGTAAAGTCTTGAAGACAAGCGAAACTTAGAGTCAAATGCTGATTTGGGAGCGTTTTTCTGATATAATAGAGATATTATAGTAGGGCAAAGGAGCACAGTTGCAAGGCAAAATCATTAAATCTCTGGCTGGTTTTTATTACGTGGAGTCAGAAGGACAGGTATATCAGACGCGAGCGCGTGGCAATTTTAGGAAGCGCGGTGAGACACCTTATGTTGGAGATATCGTGGATTTCTCAGCAGAGGATAACTCTGAAGGTTATATTTTAGCGATTCATCCTCGTAAAAACAGTTTGGTCCGACCACCTATCGTCAATATTGACCAAGCGGTGGTTATTATGTCTGCTAAAGAACCAGAATTTAACAGCAATCTCCTAGATCGCTTTCTCATCTTGCTTGAACACAAAGCCATTCATCCGGTGATTTATATCTCTAAGATGGACTTATTAGATAGTCCCGAGGAGATTGAAGCTATTGGTCGACAGTATCAGGCAATCGGCTACGATTTTGTGACCAGTCTTGAGGAATTGTTGCCTTTGCTAGCTGATAAAATTACCGTCTTTATGGGACAAACAGGTGTTGGAAAATCAACCCTTCTCAACCGAATCGCCCCCGAATTGGCTCTTGAAACAGGAGAAATCTCTGATAGTCTAGGGCGTGGTCGTCACACCACCCGGGCTGTTAGCTTTTATAATACCCATGGTGGGAAAATTGCGGATACGCCAGGTTTCTCATCATTAGACTATGATATTGATAATGCTGAAGATTTGAACGAATCCTTTCCAGAGCTGCGCCGGCTGAGCCATGAGTGTAAGTTTAGATCCTGTACCCATACCCACGAACCCAAGTGTGCTGTCAAGGCAGCGCTTGAAACGGGAGAGTTGTGGCCAGTTCGTTATGAGCATTACCTGCAATTTCTCAGTGAAATTGAAAACCGTCGTGAAACATATAAAAAAGTTATCAAAAGAAAGTAGGAATTCTCCATGTCAACTCTAAAAATTGCCCCATCTATTCTAGCAGCTGATTATGCTAATTTTGCTTCTGAGCTAGCTCGTATTGAAGAAACAGATGCCGAATACGTTCACATTGACATTATGGACGGTCAATTTGTTCCTAATATCAGTTTTGGTGCAGATCTTGTGGCAAGTATGAGAAAGCACAGTAAATTGGTCTTTGATTGCCATCTAATGGTGGTTGATCCTGAACGCTATGTTGAGGCTTTTGCACAAGCTGGTGCTGATATCATGACCATTCACACAGAAAGCACTCGTCATATTCATGGAGCCCTTCAAAAAATCAAAGCAGCTGGCATGAAAGCAGGGGTGGTGATTAATCCCGGAACTCCAGTAACTGCCTTAGAACCTTTGCTTGACCTAGTTGATCAAGTCCTCATTATGACAGTAAACCCAGGGTTTGGTGGACAGGCCTTTATCCCAGAGTGCTTGGAAAAAGTTACGACGTTGGCTAAATGGCGTGATGAAAAAGGTTTGGCTTTTGACATTGAGGTTGATGGAGGAGTAGACAATAAGACCATTCGTGCTTGCTACGAAGCTGGAGCTAATGTCTTTGTAGCAGGGTCTTACCTTTTCAAAGCCAGTGACTTGGTAAGCCAAGTGCAGACTCTAAGGACGGCCTTACATGACTAAAGTAGCCCTCTTTTCTGGGGGGGATCTTTCTTATTTCACCCGTGAGTTTGATTATTTTGTCGGTATTGATAGTGGGAGCCTGTTTTTATTGGAAAATGGGCTTCCTTTGAATATGGCCGTTGGTGATTTTGATTCGGTTTTCCAAGAAACATTTACGGATATAAAAGAGAAGGCAGAACTTCTCATCACTGCTAATCCAGAAAAAAATGATACCGATACTGAATTAGCACTTAAAGAGGTCTTTGCTCGTTTTCCTGAGGCGGAAGTGACCATTTTTGGTGCTTTTGGGGGTCGAATGGATCACTTATTATCCAATATTTTCTTGCCTAGCGACCCTGATATTGCTCCTTTTATGAGCCAAGTCACTCTGCGGGATCAGCAAAATCTCCTGACCTATCGCCCGGCAGGTCGACACCTCATTCATCAAGAGGAAGGGATGACGTATGTTGCGTTCATGGCAGAAGGGGAATCAGATTTGACCATTACAGATGCCAAGTTTGAGTTAACTCAGGCCAACTTTTTCAAAAAGAAAATCTATTCAAGCAATGCTTTTACCCAACAGCCCATTATGGTCTACTTGCCAAGTGGCTACCTTATTATCATTCAAAGTAAAGATAGGAGTTAATATGGACCTGATAATGTTTGTTTTGGTGCTGGTTCTTGTGGGCTTAGGCATCTATTTACTGATAAAGCTAAATCGTCTTCAAGATCAACTTTCTCAGACTTTAGAGAGCAATGCGGATAATTTGTCTGACCAAATGACTTATCAGTTGGACACCGCCAATAAGCAACAGTTATTGGAAGTAACCAGTCTGATGACCAGACAGCAGACTGATCTCTATCAACAACTCACAGATATTCGTGACGTCTTGCACCGTAGTTTGTCTGACAGTAGGGACCGGTCTGACCAACGCTTAGAAGTGATTAACCAGCAAGTTAACCAGTCGCTCAAAAATATGCAAGAATCCAACGAAAAACGTTTGGAAGAAATGCGTCAAACAGTCGAAGAAAAATTAGAAGAGACCCTAAAGAATCGTCTACATGCCTCCTTTGATTCGGTTTCCAAGCAACTAGAAAGTGTGAATAAAGGATTAGGAGAAATGCGTACTGTGGCTCAAGATGTAGGCACCCTCAATAAAGTCTTGTCCAATACCAAAACTCGAGGAATCCTTGGTGAACTTCAACTGGGTCAAATTATTGAGGACATTATGACGTCTCACCAGTACGAAAGAGAATTTGTGACGATTAGTGGCTCTACTGAACGAGTAGAATATGCGATTAAGCTACCTGGAAATGGTCAGGGGGATTACATTTACCTCCCAATTGATTCCAAATTCCCTCTTGAAGATTATTATCGTTTAGAAGATGCTTACGAACTTGGAGATAAATTAGCTATTGAAAATAGCCGAAAAGCTTTGTTAGCAGCTATTAAGCGTTTTGCCAAAGATATTCGTAAAAAGTATCTGAATCCTCCAGAGACCACCAATTTTGGTATTATGTTTTTACCAACCGAAGGTCTGTATTCAGAAGTGGTCAGAAATGCTGCTTTCTTTGATAGCCTTCGTCGGGAAGAAAATATCGTGGTTGCAGGCCCGTCAACCTTGTCTGCTTTGTTGAACTCCTTGTCTGTTGGCTTCAAAACCCTCAATATTCAAAGAAATGCCGATGATATCAGTAAGATCTTGGGAAATGTCAAATTGGAATTCGATAAATTTGGAGGTTTATTAGTTAAAGCTCAAAAACAAATGAATACCGCCAATAATACCCTAGAACAACTCATTTCAACAAGGACAAATGCTATTGTTCGTGCTCTAAATACGATTGAAACCTATCAAGACCAAGCAACGGCATCTCTCTTAAACATGCCCCTATTAGAAGAGGAAAACAATGAAAATTAACCAAATGAAAAAAGACCAACTTTTTGAAGGTTTTTACCTCATTAAGTCGGCAGAAGTTCGTAAAACAAGAGCTGGGAAAGATTTTATTAACCTTACCTTTCAGGATGATACTGGCGAAATTTCAGGAAATCTTTGGGATGCCCAACCTTATAATGTGGAAGAATTCACTGCTGGTAAAATTGTCTTTATGAAAGGGCGCCGAGAGGTTTATAATGGTACTCCCCAAGTCAATCAAATCACATTGAGGAATGTTCGCCCAGGAGAGCCCAATGATCCAAAAGACTTCAAAGAAAAGGCACCTGTCAGTGTGACAGAAGTACGTGACTATTTGGAACAGATGCTCTTTAAAATTGAAAATGCAACTTGGCAACGAATTGTTAGAGCCCTCTACCGTAAATATGATAAAGAATTTTACACTTACCCAGCGGCTAAAACCAATCATCATGCCTTTGAGTCAGGGCTTGCTTATCATACCGCGACAATGATAAGATTGGCAGATAGTATCGGTGACATTTATCCTGAATTAGATAAAAGTTTACTTTTTGCGGGTATTATGCTCCATGATCTTGCAAAAGTATTGGAATTGACAGGGCCAGATAATACAGAATACACGGTTCGTGGTAACCTGATTGGCCACATCGCCTTGATTAACGAAGAAATTACTAAAGTGATTGCTGAGCTCAACATTGATGACAGTAAGGAGGAAGTGATTGTTCTTCGTCATGTTATTTTGAGTCACCACGGTCAATTAGAATACGGTAGTCCTGTTCGTCCTCGTATTATGGAAGCTGAAATTATTCACATGATTGATAACATTGATGCCAACATGATGATGATGACCACGGCACTTAACCGCGTTAGCGAGGGGGAAATGACCAATCGTATTTTTGCTATGGATAATCGTTCTTTTTATAAACCTAAATACTGATTTTAAATAAGATGAAAAACGGACATTTCCTTAATCGAATGTTCGTTTTTTTATGAAGAATATGGTATAATATGATAAAGTACACGAAAATGGGGAAAATATGAAATTAAGACGAAGTGAACGTATGGTTGTAATTTCAAATTACTTGATTAACAACCCTTATAAATTAACCAGTTTAAACACCTTTGCTACTAAGTATGAAGCAGCTAAATCTTCTATTTCAGAAGACATTGCTATCATAAAAAAAGCCTTTGAAGAGGCCAATATTGGAGAGATTGATACGCTAACAGGTGCTAGTGGTGGTGTGATTTTTACGCCAAGTAT
Source organism: Streptococcus sp. F2 (assembly GCF_056500955.1). Classification (NCBI taxonomy): domain Bacteria; kingdom Bacillati; phylum Bacillota; class Bacilli; order Lactobacillales; family Streptococcaceae; genus Streptococcus; species Streptococcus sp. F2. The sequence continues at coordinate 34,401 of NZ_JBWKAI010000018.1, read as the reverse complement.
TTCAGAGGCGGAAGCTCGCACAATTGTTGAAGATTTGTGCCAACGGTTATCAGAAAGTGACCGTATTTTACCAGGCGGTTACATTTACCTATCAGATCTTTTGAGCACCCCTAAGATTTTACAGAACATAGGTCGTATTATTGCCAATGCCTTTAAAGGGCAAAAGATTGATGCTGTCATGACAGTTGCAACCAAAGGAGTGCCCCTTGCGAATGCTGTTGCTAATATTTTGAATGTTCCATTTGTCATTGTGAGACGCGATTTGAAAATCACAGAAGGGTCTACCGTCTCTGTCAACTATGCCAGTGCTTCGAGTGACCGTATCGAAAAAATGTTTTTGTCCAAACGTAGTTTGAAACCAAACAGTCGAGTGTTGATTGTGGATGACTTTTTGAAAGGCGGCGGGACGATTACGGGGATGATTAGTCTGCTAGCAGAATTTGATAGCACCTTGGTTGGTGTAGCTGTTTTTGCAGAAAATGCCCAGTCTGAGCGAGAACAAATGGCGTTTAAATCATTGCTAAAGGTGTCTGAGATTGATGTCAAAAACAATAACGTAGTTGTAGAAGTTGGGAATATCTTTGACAAATGAGACAAGGGGAAAAGGAGAGAGCATGGACCTAGAACAACCAAAGCCAAATCAAGTTAAGCAAAAAATTGCCTTAACATCGACTATCGCTTTATTAAGTGCCAGTGTCGGTGTGTCCCATCATGTTAAGGCAGACGATTTGGCATCAGAGGGAGCTCAAGCAAGTAATACTAGTGAAGAGAGTCTTCCAAAACCAGAAACTTTTGAAGAGGCAAAGGCAACTGTTGAAGCTGTTGAAACTAATCTAAATCAACAAAAAGCAGAACTGGCGCAAGTTGATGCTAGCCTTGCTGATAAAGAAAAAGAGGTTGAACAGCTACAAGCTCAAAAGACCGAACAAGAAGCGGCTCTGGCAACGGCACAGACAGTTTATACCGAGACCATTGCTAGCAACGAAGAGAACCTTCTTGCAGAAGCGCAGGCGTATCAAGACCAGCTCATCGCTACTGAAGTTGAACTTGCTGAGATACAAACAGGTCAAGAAGCTGAAGCGGCTGCTTTAGCTTCTCAAAAAGCCATTATTGCAAGTCAGAGTGAACAGGCGAAAAACTTAACGAAACAGGTCGTTGATTCAGAGCAAGAAGTGGCAAAGCTCAATGACATGATTAGCAAACCACAAGCCATTTCTGCAGCAGCACAAGCGGCAAGTGATGGTACTCAAAAGGTTGTGGCTGAGTTGGAAAAAGCTAAAGCTGCTTTAGCGAGTCAGAAAACGTTAGTGACTCGACAGCTCACTGAGGATTTAGCAGCCAATAAAGCAGCCTTAGCAAACAAGGAAGCGGAATTAAGTGGTCTAAAGATAACAGCGCCAACAGCGCAAAGTAGCATTATTGGACAAAATAAGATGCAAGCGCCGCAAAGTTATCCTTTTGAAGAGATTAAAAAGTTAGCTGCGAGTGGTTACATTGGTTCTGCGAGTTACAACAGTTATTACCGTGAACATGCAGATACCATCATTGCTAAGGCAACGCCAGGAAATCAGCAAAATCAGTATGTAGACATTCCGGCTGATCGCACTCGTTTTGTTGATCCAGATAATCTCACGCCAGAAGTTCAAAATGAACTGGCCCAATTTGCTGCACACATGATTAATGGTGTGCGTCAACAACTTGGTTTAGTTCCAGTCGTTGTGACAGCTGGTTCCCAAGAATTTGCTCGTCTACTCAGTACTAGCTACAAGCAAACACACGGCAATGTTAGGCCTTGGTTTGTTTACGGGCAACCTGGCGCTGCGGGTCACTACGGTGTAGGTCCTCACGATAAAACACTTATCGAAGCCTCTGCTGTTGCCACGGGTCTAGTGCAACGAGACGATAACATGTATGAAAACGTAGGGGCTTTTAATGATGTGCATACGGTTAATGGCATTAAGCGTGGTATCTATGACAGCATCAAGTATATGCTCTTTACTGATAATCTACATGGAAATACTTACGGCCATGCGGTTAATTTCTTACGTGTGGATAAGCATCGTCCGGAAGCGCCTGTTTATCTTGGTTTTTCAACAAGTAATGTAGAATCATTAAATGAACATTTTGTTATTTTCCCGGAATCAAATATTGTAGACCACAACCGCTTCAGCAAATCTCAAATTGCAGCTTCAGGTGACACTCACGATTATTCAACTAGAGTGGCGACAGTGTCCGCTGGTATTGCAACAATTAAAGGGAAAATTGCATCATTAGAAAGCCGCTTAAAGGCTGTTGATCAGGAAGCTGAAATCATCGCAGCGCAAGCAAAAATCATGCAGCTGCAAAATCAAGTAGAACAGTCAGCGAATCGCTCAGCTCTCTTGAATCGCCAAATGACACAACAATTGAGTAACAGTAAGGGTGCATTACGAACTAAGTTGTTGGCTGCAAAAACAGAATTAGAAGCGTTGCAAACAAAACTTGACCAGTCATTAGCGCAATTGGCGGCTTCGAAAGTCACTCTTCATCATATGGAGGAAGCAGCAGCAAAAGCTTCAGCAAAAGTTGCTGACTTAATGACAAAGAAAGCCAACCTGGAAGCCTTGCGTGATTTCAAAGCAAATCCAAACCGTCTTCAATTGGCGCTGAAACAAATCGACCAAACTAAACAAGAGTTAGAAGCCACAACAGTAGCTTTGGCAAATGCTCAAGAAAATCTCTCAAGTTTACAAACACAGAAAGCTAGCTTAGCAGCAGCTATTGCAACAGCAGAGCATCAATTGACGCTTCTAAGAACTTTAGTTCAGGAAAAAGAAGATCGTTGGGTAGAAGAGAGAATCACTGAATTGACAGACCTGTCAAGACTTCCTATTTTGGATGCTCGTGAATTTCTTCTTCCGGATCAAGAGGACAAAACACCTATTGTGAAAGAAGTGGTTAAAGAAACAAAAGAGCTACTCGATGCATCGGCTAAAATGGCTGCTGAGAGCACAAGTCTTGTAGCGGAAGCCCTTGTGGGTCAAGTCTCTGAAATGGTTGCTACAAACGCTATTGTTTCTAAAGTAACCTCTTCTGTTACGCAAACCTCAACCAAGAAATCATACGGTGCTGGTTCATCTACCACAAGCAATATGACTTCAGAATTTGACGAAAGTACGCAACGTGCTCTCAAAGCAGGTGTGGTTATGCTGGCGGCAGTTGGTTTGACTGGGGTTAAACTTCGTAAGGACACTAGATAAAAGCCTGTGTTTATCCTGTAGTCAGATTAGCATTCTATTGTTGTATGAGTCTCTAAACAGTAAGTTGAAATAAGCTAAAAAAGCGGAAAATCTATTTGACATGAAGTACCGTCTGTGTTATTATATTAGACGGTACTTTTTACTTTTGGTCTCTCAAAAGTGTACAGAGACGTGCTGACAATTGTTGCAAAAAGTGCACCGGATATGGGCTGTCACCAAGTGCCATATCAACCAAAAATAAAAAACACAGGAGAATGTAGATGCCTACAATTAACCAGTTGGTACGTAAACCACGTAAATCTAAAGTTGAAAAATCAGATTCACCAGCTTTGAACATTGGTTACAACAGTCACAAAAAAGTTCAAACTAAAATGGCTGCCCCACAAAAACGTGGAGTTGCAACTCGTGTTGGAACAATGACACCTAAAAAACCTAACTCAGCCCTTCGTAAATTCGCTCGTGTACGTTTGAGCAACCTTATCGAAGTAACTGCCTACATCCCAGGTATCGGACACAACTTGCAAGAGCACAGCGTTGTTCTTATTCGTGGTGGACGTGTAAAAGACCTTCCAGGGGTACGTTATCATATCGTTCGTGGCGCACTTGATACAGCAGGTGTTGCTGACCGTAAACAAGGCCGTTCTAAATACGGTGCTAAACGTCCAAAAGGATAATAGAAGGGGGATAAGAAAGAATGAGTCGTAAAAATCAAGCGCCTAAACGCGAAGTATTACCAGATCCATTATATAACTCAAAAATTGTAACACGTCTTATCAACCGTGTTATGCTTGACGGTAAACGTGGTACAGCTGCTACTATCGTTTACGATGCTTTCAACGCTATCAAAGAAGCAACAGGAAACGATGCTCTTGAAGTATTTGAAACAGCAATGGACAACATCATGCCTGTACTTGAAGTACGCGCACGCCGTGTTGGTGGTTCTAACTACCAAGTCCCAGTTGAAGTTCGTCCAGAACGTCGTACTACACTTGGGCTTCGTTGGTTGGTAAACGCATCACGTGCACGTGGTGAGCACACTATGAAAGACCGTCTTGCAAAAGAAATCATGGATGCTGCAAACAACACAGGTGCATCAGTTAAGAAACGTGAAGATACTCACAAAATGGCTGAAGCTAACCGTGCATTCGCACACTTCCGTTGGTAATATAAGATATTTTAGCGTCAAACAAATGCTAGCCAAAATAGGGAAATTGACGCAGAAACTTCAGTTTCTAGGCAATTTTATCTTTTTGGCAGACATTTATAGCTAAAATTCAACTAATATAAGATGTGAGAGCGTTAAGCAAGTCCAAGACAAAACAGGAACTATTATCTTTTTGTCAGTGGCTTGTAGCTCGAACTCAATTAATAAGATACAAAGAGTTAGCATATCAGTGAAAAATAGAGAAGTGACACTGTGCGCTTGTGCATAAGGGAGTCTATCTTTGTTCACTGAAGGTCTGTAACTCGTGTTCAATTATAAGATGTAACAACTTAACGATAACTGTTTGAGTTACTCACATCAAACTAATGAACTCTTATTATCAAAAATAAGAAGAAAAAACGGGTAGGTCCTGCCTATCCGTTTTTTCTAAATAATGCTATAATAAAGAGTAAACTAAAAAAATAGGAGAAACACATGGCTCGCGAATTTTCACTTGCAAAAACTCGTAATATCGGTATCATGGCTCACGTTGATGCTGGTAAAACAACAACAACAGAGCGTATCCTTTACTACACTGGTAAAATCCATAAAATCGGTGAAACACACGAAGGTGCATCACAAATGGACTGGATGGAGCAAGAGCAAGAACGTGGTATCACAATCACTTCTGCCGCTACAACAGCTCAATGGGATGGGCACCGCGTTAACATCATCGACACACCAGGACACGTGGACTTCACTATCGAAGTACAACGTTCCCTTCGTGTTCTTGACGGTGCTGTAACCGTTCTTGACTCACAATCAGGTGTTGAGCCTCAAACTGAAACAGTTTGGCGTCAAGCTACTGAATATGGTGTTCCACGTATCGTTTTTGCCAACAAAATGGACAAAATCGGTGCTGACTTCCTTTACTCAGTACAAACCCTTCATGACCGTCTTCAAGCAAATGCACACCCAATCCAATTGCCAATCGGTGCTGAGGATGATTTCCGTGGTATCATTGACTTGATCAAAATGAAAGCTGAAATCTATACTAACGACCTTGGTACAGATATCCTTGAAGAAGATATTCCAGAAGAATACTTAGAACAAGCTCAAGAATACCGTGAAAAATTGGTTGAAGCAGTAGCTGAAACTGATGAAGACTTGATGATGAAATACCTTGAAGGTGAAGAAATCACTAACGAAGAATTGATTGCTGGTATCCGTAAAGCAACAATCAACGTTGAATTCTTCCCAGTTCTTTGTGGATCTGCCTTCAAAAACAAAGGTGTTCAATTGATGCTTGATGCGGTTATCGCATACCTTCCAAGCCCACTTGATATCCCTGCAATCAAAGGTATCAACCCAGACACAGACGCTGAAGAAGAGCGTCCAGCATCTGATGAAGAGCCTTTTGCAGCCCTTGCCTTCAAGATCATGACTGACCCATTCGTAGGTCGTTTGACTTTCTTCCGTGTATACTCTGGTGTTCTTAACTCAGGTTCATACGTGATGAACACATCAAAAGGAAAACGTGAGCGTATCGGACGTATCCTTCAAATGCACGCGAACAGCCGTCAAGAAATCGAAACAGTTTACGCTGGTGATATCGCTGCCGCTGTTGGTTTAAAAGACACAACAACAGGTGACTCATTGACTGATGAAAAAGCAAAAGTTATTCTTGAGTCAATCGAAGTTCCAGAACCAGTTATCCAATTGATGGTTGAACCAAAATCTAAAGCAGACCAAGACAAGATGGGTGTTGCCCTTCAAAAACTTGCTGAAGAAGATCCAACATTCCGCGTTGAAACAAACGTTGAAACTGGTGAAACAGTTATCGCTGGTATGGGTGAGCTTCACCTTGATGTCCTTGTTGACCGTATGCGTCGTGAGTTCAAAGTTGAAGCAAACGTAGGTGCTCCTCAAGTATCTTACCGTGAAACATTCCGCGCTTCTACACAAGCTCGTGGATTCTTCAAACGCCAATCTGGTGGTAAAGGTCAATTTGGTGATGTTTGGATTGAATTTACACCAAACGAAGAAGGTAAAGGTTTCGAGTTCGAAAACGCTATCGTTGGTGGTGTGGTTCCTCGTGAATTCATCCCTGCTGTTGAAAAAGGGTTGATCGAATCTATGGCAAACGGTGTTCTTGCTGGTTACCCAATGGTTGACGTTAAAGCTAAACTTTACGATGGTTCATACCACGATGTCGACTCATCTGAAACTGCCTTCAAGATCGCTGCATCACTTGCACTTAAAGAAGCAGCTAAATCTGCACAACCAGCTATCCTTGAGCCAATGATGCTTGTAACGATTACAGCTCCAGAAGATAACCTTGGAGACGTTATGGGACACGTGACAGCTCGTCGTGGACGTGTTGATGGTATGGAAGCACATGGTAACAGCCAAATCGTTCGTGCTTATGTACCACTTGCTGAAATGTTCGGTTATGCAACAGTTCTTCGTTCTGCAACTCAAGGACGTGGTACGTTCATGATGGTATTTGACCACTATGAAGATGTTCCTAAGTCAGTTCAAGAAGAAATCATTAAGAAAAACAAAGGTGAATAATCACCACTAAGAGGTTAAGGATAGCTATCCTAACCTCTTTTTTAGGTCAGCCAACTTTATAGTACAGTCCAACCTAAAAGGAGTGATTTCTTTTAAATGCTAAGAAGTGTTAGTAAAGATTTAAGAAAGGGGTTTCCTACTTTTAGGCTATTTTATGGGACAAACAAGGAAAGTGTCCTTTATGAAAATGGCTAATTTATTTGCATTTTTTCTGAAATAGTTATATAATAGTTCTGTTGAAAGGTTATTACAGATGGCTGTAAGTTAATCTTTTCACAATAGGTAGGGAGTATTCCCTTTAATAATATTCTTTTGATTTTCATAAGGAGGAAATCACTAATGGTAGTTAAAGTTGGTATTAACGGTTTCGGTCGTATCGGACGTCTTGCATTCCGTCGTATTCAAAATGTTGAAGGTGTTGAAGTAACTCGTATCAATGACCTTACAGATCCAAACATGCTTGCACACTTGTTGAAATACGATACAACTCAAGGACGTTTTGACGGAACTGTTGAAGTTAAAGAAGGTGGATTTGAAGTAAACGGAAACTTCATCAAAGTTTCTGCTGAACGTGATCCAGAAAACATCGACTGGGCAACTGACGGTGTTGAAATCGTTCTTGAAGCAACTGGTTTCTTTGCTAAAAAAGAAGCTGCTGAAAAACACTTACATGCTAACGGTGCTAAAAAAGTTGTTATCACAGCTCCTGGTGGAAACGACGTTAAAACAGTTGTTTTCAACACTAACCACGACATTCTTGACGGTACTGAAACAGTTATCTCAGGTGCTTCATGTACTACAAACTGTTTAGCTCCTATGGCTAAAGCTCTTCACGATGCATTTGGTATCCAAAAAGGTCTTATGACTACAATCCACGCTTACACTGGTGACCAAATGATCCTTGATGGGCCACACCGTGGTGGTGACCTTCGTCGTGCTCGTGCTGGTGCTGCAAACATCGTTCCTAACTCAACTGGTGCTGCTAAAGCTATTGGTCTTGTTATCCCAGAATTGAACGGTAAACTTGACGGTGCTGCACAACGTGTTCCTGTTCCAACTGGATCAGTAACTGAGTTGGTTGTAACTCTTGACAAAAACGTTTCTGTTGACGAAATCAACGCTGCTATGAAAGCTGCTTCAAACGACAGCTTCGGTTACACTGAAGATCCAATCGTTTCTTCAGATATCGTAGGCGTATCATACGGTTCATTGTTTGACGCAACTCAAACTAAAGTTATGGAAGTTGACGGATCACAATTGGTTAAAGTTGTATCATGGTATGACAACGAAATGTCTTACACTGCTCAACTTGTTCGTACACTTGAGTACTTTGCAAAAATCGCTAAATAATTAGTTATTAATGCTTAGAACCTAGCTTTTGCTAGGTTCTTTTTTTGATGTAAATTGGAGCTTTATCAGATAAGTGTTCTCTTTGTTTCAATAGGACAATGGTTTGTTTTATATTTAACAGCACTTGACTTTTAAATTAAATAAGGTTAAAATTTTTTTAATAAGAAAAAAGGAGTTTTTCAATGAAAACGAAACAAGTTGCTAGTGTCGTATCTCTTGCCCTGTCCCTTTTTTTAGTGACAGGCTGTGCCCAGCTTGACCATAAAGCCAACGTTAATAGTAAAGAAACTGTTAAACAGACTAAGGTTACTTATAGTGATGAGCAGTTACGATCTAATGAAAATACCTTGTCTGTGTTGTGGTATCAGCGAGCTGCAGAAGCTAAAGCGCTATATTTACAAGGTTATCAACTAGCGACTGATCGTTTGAAAAATCAATTGGGACAAGCAACGGAAAAGCCCTATTCTATTGTGTTAGACATTGATGAAACAGTCCTTGACAATAGTCCCTACCAAGCTAAAAATATCTTAGAGGGAACAAGCTTCACACCAGAAAGTTGGGATGTTTGGGTACAAAAGAAAGAAGCTAAACCTGTTGCAGGCGCTAAAGAATTCTTGCAATTTGCAGATCAAAATGGGGTTCAAATTTATTACATCTCAGACCGTGCTGCTAGCCAAGTTGATGCTACAATGGAGAATCTCAAAAAAGAAGGTATTCCTGTTCAAGGTCGTGATCACTTGTTATTCCTAGAAGAAGGCGTAAAATCTAAAGAAGGTCGTCGTCAAAAGGTTAAGGAAACAACTAACTTGATTATGTTATTTGGTGATAATCTTGTTGATTTTGCTGATTTCTCTAAAAAATCTGAAGAAGAGAGAACAGTATTATTATCAGAATTACAAGAAGAGTTTGGACGTCAATTTATTATTTTCCCTAACCCAATGTATGGATCATGGGAAAGTGCGGTTTATAAAGGTGACAAACTTGATGCTTCTCATCAATTAAAAGAGCGCCGTAAGGCTCTGGAAAGTTTCGAAAAGTAAGTCAGATAAAGGAGAGAGTCGTCTCTCCTTTTTACGATAGCTATTTTCTGAAAATCAATCCTTTCTTTGGAAAGGATTTTCTATTTTGTGAAATTATTATTTTATTGTTTTCATATTTTAACTTTATCAAGAGAATTGTGGTATAATAGAAGAGTATAAAAAATATTAAGGAGTCTATTCAAATGGCTAAATTAACAGTTAAAGACGTTGATTTGAAAGGTAAAAAAGTCCTTGTTCGTGTTGACTTTAACGTACCTTTGAAAGATGGCGTGATCACTAACGACAACCGTATTTCTGCGGCACTTCCAACTATCAAATACATCATTGAACAAGGTGGACGTGCTATTCTTTTCTCTCACCTTGGTCGTGTGAAAGAAGAAGCGGACAAAGCTGGTAAATCACTTGCTCCAGTGGCTGATGATTTGGCTGCTAAACTTGGACAAGACGTTATTTTCCCTGGTGCTACACGTGGTACTGAATTAGAAGCAGCTATTGATGCTTTGGAAGATGGACAAGTTCTTCTTGTTGAAAACACTCGTTTTGAAGACGTTGATGGCAAAAAAGAATCTAAAAACGATCCTGAACTTGGTAAATACTGGGCTTCACTTGGCGACGGTATCTTCGTAAACGACGCTTTTGGTACTGCTCACCGTGCCCACGCATCAAACGTTGGTATCTCAGCAAACGTGGAAAAAGCTGTTGCTGGTTTCCTTCTTGAAAACGAAATTGCTTATATCCAAGAGGCTGTTGAAACACCAGAACGTCCTTTTGTAGCTATCCTTGGTGGTTCAAAAGTATCTGATAAAATCGGTGTTATCGAAAACCTTCTTGAAAAAGCTGATAAAGTCCTTATCGGTGGCGGTATGACTTATACCTTCTACAAAGCGCAAGGCATCGAAATCGGTAACTCACTTGTGGAAGAAGATAAACTTGATGTGGCTAAAGAATTGCTTGAAAAATCAAATGGTAAATTGATCTTGCCAGTTGACTCAAAAGAAGCAAATGCCTTTGCTGGTTACGATGTTGTTCGTGATACAGAAGGTGAAGCAGTTTCAGAAGGCTTCCTTGGTCTTGACATCGGTCCTAAATCAATTGCTAAATTTGACGAAGCCTTGACTGGTGCGAAAACTGTTGTTTGGAATGGTCCAATGGGTGTCTTTGAAAACCCTGACTTCCAAGCTGGTACAATCGGTGTGATGGATGCTATCGTGAAACAACCAGGCGTTAAATCAATCATCGGTGGTGGTGACTCAGCTGCTGCAGCAATCAACCTTGGCCGTGCTGACAAATTCTCATGGATCTCTACTGGTGGTGGAGCATCTATGGAACTTCTAGAAGGTAAAGTTTTACCTGGATTAGCAGCACTTACTGAAAAATAAACAACAAATCAGTACAGACTATCTGAAAGATAGTCTGAGGCTAGAGATAGAAGAAACGAGGCTTCTGTCATTTAAGAATGAAAAGAGTTGGGGAACCAACTCTTTTTTAGTGCAACAAGTAGTATTCCTAGAATTTAAAATCAGTAAGGGAAATTAGCCTGACTAAAGTTAGGTTTTTGCTGGTCTTAGCGACTGTATAAGAATGATAACTCCGACTGACTTGCTCTTGGAATCTTTGAGGTACCAGCAAGGAATCGTAAAGGGAGTGAACCATCATCTTTTTGTGTGATTAGAAAGGTAGGCGGGCAGCAATACAGAGGTTGGTTTTATAGGGACAAGTATTATTTTTGTGCGATGAAGAAAAGGTGACATGTTATTTTTTAGAAAGGAAAACGTCTTCTTTTAGCGGGAACATAAAATTAGTTTTCTTTGTCAGGTAATCATGTTAGAATAAACTGTGTCTAAAAAAGAAAGTAAGGTAAGGAAAGCGGGTAAGATGAAATACAGATTTGACCCTCAAAAATTTAGAATTGGCATGAGGACATTTAAGACAGGCTTATCGGTCTTTTTTGTTCTGTTGCTCTTTATTCTCTTTGATTGGGATGGGTTACAGATTGGCGCCTTGACGGCTGTGTTTAGTTTGAGAGAAGATTTGGATAGAACCCTATCGTTTGGTTTTTCAAGGATACTAGGCAATAGTATTGGTGGCCTGTTAGCTTTGGTCTTTTATTTTTTCAATGCCCTTTTTCAGCAACATATTTTGGTGACACTCATTTTGGTCCCGATTTTAACGATGTTGACTATTATGTTTAACGTCGCTTTCAATAATAAATCAGGGATTATTGGTGCTGTAGCAGCTCTCTTAATTATCACTTTGTCGATTCCGACAGGTCAAACGTTCATTTATGTGATTTCACGTGTTTTTGAAACTTTCTGTGGGGTTTTTGTGGCTATTTTGGTCAATGCTGACGTGGAATTGATTAAAAATAGGTGGTTCAAGAAAAAATCTGTAAAATGATGTTAGATAATATGACATATAGGCTTGACAGCCTATTTTTTTCAGCCTATAATAGGGGGTGTGAAAGGAGTTTGTCATGAAAGAAAAAGAACTTAGACGATCAATGGCTGTTTTTCCTATCGGTACTGTCATGAAATTGACGGACCTCTCTGCTAGACAGATTCGCTATTATGAAGATCAAGAATTGATCAAACCTGAGCGAACGGAAGGCAACCGTCGCATGTTTTCTTTAAATGATATGGATCGTTTATTGGAGATTAAGGACTTTTTAGCTGAAGGACTCAATATTGCAGCGATTAAGCGTGAATATACTGAGCGTCAAGATAAACTGTTGCAAAAACAAAAAGCTTTGACGGATGCAGATGTTAGACGGATCTTACATGATGAATTGCTAACTCAAAGTGGTTTTTCTACCCCTTCACAACATATTGGTAATTTTCGTATCTAAGATACGACTCGGATGAAACGTAAAGGAGACCTATTCAATGGCAATCACAGCAGCTGACATTCGTCGCGAAGTCAAAGAGAAAAATGTAACCTTCCTTCGCTTGATGTTCACTGACATCATGGGAATTATGAAAAATGTCGAAATTCCTGCAACTGAAGAGCAATTAGAAAAAGTGTTATCGAATAAAGCCATGTTTGATGGTTCATCTATTGAAGGATTTGTGCGTATCAATGAGTCTGATATGTACCTTTACCCTGACCTAGATACTTGGATAGTTTTCCCTTGGGGGGATGAGAATGGGGCGGTCGCGGGGTTGATTTGTGACATTTATACTGCAGAAGGAAAACCTTTCGCAGGAGACCCACGTGGCAATTTGAAAAAAGCCTTGAAACATATGGACGAGGTTGGTTATCAATCCTTTAACCTTGGGCCAGAACCAGAATTTTTCCTCTTTAAAATGGATGACAAGGGGAATCCAACTCTTGAAGTTAACGATAATGGTGGCTATTTTGATTTGGCTCCTATTGACTTGGCAGACAACACGCGCCGTGAAATTGTCAATGTCTTGACGAAAATGGGTTTTGAAGTAGAAGCTAGTCACCATGAAGTAGCGGTTGGGCAACATGAAATTGATTTTAAATACGCTGATGTCCTAAAAGCCTGTGACAATATCCAAATTTTTAAACTTGTGGTTAAAACAATTGCGCGTGAGCATGGACTTTATGCCACTTTTATGGCTAAGCCTAAATTTGGGATTGCTGGATCAGGAATGCACTGTAACATGTCCTTGTTTGACAAGCAAGGCAACAACGCCTTTTATGATGAAAATGATAAGCGTGGCATGAAGTTATCAGAAGATGCTTACTATTTCTTAGGCGGTTTGATGAAACATGCTTACAATTATACTGCCATCACCAATCCAACGGTTAACTCTTATAAACGTTTGGTTCCAGGCTATGAAGCGCCTGTGTATGTGGCTTGGGCAGGAAGCAATCGTTCGCCATTGATTCGGGTGCCAGCATCGCGTGGCATGGGGACTCGTTTAGAGTTACGTTCCGTGGACCCAACGGCAAACCCTTACTTAGCTCTTGCAGTCTTGCTTGAAGCTGGACTAGATGGTATTATTAATAAAATTGAAGCACCAGAACCAGTGGAAGCTAATATTTACACCATGACAGTCGAAGAACGCAATGCAGCAGGTATTGTTGACTTACCATCAACCCTTCATAACGCTTTGAAGGCCTTGCAAAAAGACGAAGTGGTTCAAGAGGCACTTGGTGATCATATTTATACCAATTTCTTGGAAGCAAAACGTATTGAATGGGCTTCCTATGCGACCTTCGTGTCTCAATGGGAAATTGATAACTACCTTCACAATTATTAGAAAAATAGAATCCCGCTCAGTGGCTGAGTGGGATTTTTATATTATTATTCAAATCATGTGTTTATTTATTCTTTAAAATGCTAAAAAAGCTTGTCATATCAGCTTTTATAGTGATATATCCATTATAAAAATAAATTCAAAAATTTTCAGATAAATGTGTTCCATTTTTTCAGAATTGTGATATAATTTAACTTAATAATTTTAACAACAGTTTTTCTAGGAGGTTTAGAGATGAAAGGATTACAATCATATCCATGGAAACGGATTGGACTGGGAACATTAACACTTGCGTCAGCTACGCTTTTAATGGCATGTGGAAATAAGGCGGCTTCTACCGATAATAAGGATGAAATCAGTTGGTACACGCCTACCGAAATCATCACCCTTGATATTTCCAAAAACACAGACACGTATTCAAGTTTAGCCATTGGTAACTCTGGTAGTAATCTTCTTCGTGTGGATGCCAAAGGGAAACTTCAACCGGATCTAGCTGAAAAAGTGGATGTTTCAGAAGATGGTTTAACCTATACAGCAACCTTGCGTGATGGGTTGAAATGGTCTGACGGTAGTGATTTAACTGCAGAAGATTTTGTTTATACCTGGAAACGTATGGTAGACCCTGCCACAGCATCTGAATATGCTTATCTGGCAACAGAATCTCACTTAAAAAATGCTGAAGATATCAATACTGGTAAGAATACCGATTTGGATAGTTTAGGCGTTAAGGCTGATGGCAATAAAGTTATCTTTACCTTGACAGAACCAGCTCCACAATTCAAGAGTTTGCTATCCTTCTCTAACTTTGTTCCTCAAAAAGAATCCTTTGTTAAAGAAGCAGGTAAAGACTACGGTACTACATCAGAAAAACAGCTTTACTCTGGACCATATACGGTCAAGGATTGGAACGGTACAAGTGGCACCTTTAAGTTAGTGAAAAACAAAAACTACTGGGATGCTAAGAACGTGAAGACTAAAACGGTCAAAGTTCAAACCGTTAAAAAACCAGACACAGCCGTTCAAATGTACAAACAAGGTAAACTTGATTTTGCTAACATTTCAGGAACATCTGCTATCTATAACGCCAATAAAAAGAATAAAGATGTTGTCCCAGTGTTAGAAGCAACCACAGCTTACATGGTTTACAATCAAACAGGGTCTGTTGAAGCCCTCAGCAATCTTAAGATTCGCCAAGCCTTGAATTTAGCAACTGATCGTGAAGGTATTGTTTCCGCTGCTGTTGATACGGGTTCAAAACCAGCAACTGGTATTGCACCAACTGGTTTAGCGAAGTTAACCGATGGAACAGACTTGGCAAAACATGTTGCACCAGGTTACAAATATGATGAAAAAGAAGCTGGTAAGCTCTTCAAAGAAGGTTTGGCTGAGCTTGGAAAAGATTCTCTTAAAGTAACCATCACTGCTGATGCGGATACCCCAGTTGCCAAAGCTTCTGTTGATTATATCAAAGAAACTTGGGAGAAGGCCCTTCCTGGTTTAACCGTTGAAGAAAAATTTGTACCATTCAAACAACGTTTGGAAGACACCAAAAACCAAAACTTTGAAGTAGCTGTAGCCCTTTGGGGAGGTGACTACCCAGAAGGATCAACCTTCTACGGTTTGTTTAAATCAGGTTCTGCTTACAACTATGGTAAGTTCACTAATTCAGATTACGATTCAGCTTACGAAAAAGCCTTAACAACAGATGCTCTTGATACAGACAAAGCAGCAGATGACTACAAGGCAGCTGAAAAAGCGCTTTATGACAATGCCCTTTACAACCCACTTTATTTCCGTAGTGGTAAAGGTTTGCAAAATCCAAGCATCAAAGGACTTATCCGTAACTCAACTGGATTAAACGTTGACTTTACATACGCTTATAAAAAATAAATCAGAAAACACTGCAAGAGACTAAGAATGAGCTCAGATAGCATCATACCATTGTTTAGTTGGCGCTTAGGATGACGTAATGGCAGCACTTGGCTTACTTACTAAGAAAAGTAGCTAAGGCATTATGATGATCAGGCTAACGAGACGATAGGGGATTAGTAGGTTTCTTAGAAGTTTACGCTATCTCACTTCATTGTAACGGTCTATGGTAACGAAATATTGCAAGAATTGGCCTCGGTCAGTTCTTGCTTTTGTTAGAGGAAAAATATGACAAAATATCTCTTAAAACGTGTGGCTATTTTACTAGCGACACTGTGGGTTGTGGTGACCTTATCTTTCTTTTTGATGCAGGTTATGCCAGGGACACCATACAATAACCCTAAATTAACTGATGAAATGATTGCCATGATGAATAAGCAATATGGCTTGGATAAACCCTTGTGGCAACAATACTTGAAGTACCTATTTGATATTTTACATGGTGATTTTGGTACCAGCTACCAATCTATTAACCAATCAGTCACTAGATTGATTTCGCAACGGCTAGGTGTTTCCGTTCATTTGGGTATTCAAGCCCTTGTGGTAGGGATTAGCTCTGGATTGTTTGTCGGAGCGGTTTCAGCACGTAATAAAAATAATAAGATTGACGCCATTCTAAGCGTGATTTCTACTCTTGGTATTTCGGTGCCAGCCTTTATTATTGGTTTGTTGCTGTTGGACTACTTTGGTTTCAAATGGGCTTTATTACCACTTTCTGGCTGGGGAACCTTTGGGCAAACGATCTTGCCAACGTTAGCGTTAGCTGTTCCTGTATTTGCTCAAGTCACTCGCTTTTTCCGTAGTGAAATGATTGAAACCTTGAACTCTGACTATATTCAATTAGCGCGTGCCAAGGGACTAACCAAACGTCAAGTGACTCGAAAACACGCCTATCGGAATTCTATGATTCCTGTATTGACCTTGGTAGGGCCTATGGCTGCTAATATTTTAACGGGATCGGCCTTAATTGAACAAATTTTTTCCATTCCAGGTATTGGGCAACAATTTGTATCGTCCATTCCAACAAAAGATTATCCTGTGATTATGGGAACAACGATTGTGTACGCCCTCATGTTGATGGTAGCTATTTTGATAACTGATATTATCATTAGTATAGCAGACCCACGTGTGCGGTTGGGATAGGAGAGTGTTATGGTAGAAGAAAGAAAATCATTTCAACTTGTGGGGGCAGGAAGCTCTGATTCACAAGAAAAAATTCAAAAGCCAGCACTGTCTTTTCTGCAGGATGCTTGGCGTCGTCTAAAACATAATAAATTAGCGGTTGTTGCCATGCTATTTTTGGCTGTGCTACTGGTCTTTTCAGTAGGGTCAAATGCAGTGGTTTCTAAGCAAGATGCCAATAGTTTTAACAGTAAGGAAGTTAGCATTTACCGTAATTTACCTCCTAAATTGAGCAGTATCTTGCCATTTTGGAACGGAACCATTACCTATGCTGGAAATACGGAGGCCAATGATGCTTATGCTGACCAAGGTGTCCCAGAAGGGAAAACATTTCTATTAGGAACGGATAATCTGGGACGTAGTCTTGGCAAACGCATTACGGTGGGTATTCGGATTTCGCTTTTGATTGCTATCGTCGCAACCTTAATTGACCTTATTATCGGGGTTACTTACGGGTTAGTCTCTGGATTTACTGGAGGTAAGGTGGATACGGTCATGCAACGGATTATTGAGATTATTTCCTCTATTCCTAACTTAGTTATTGTAACCATGTTGGGACTCTTGCTTGGAAATGGAGTAACCTCAATTATTATTTCGATTGCGATTGTGGGTTGGACTTCTATGGCTAGGCAGGTGCGTAATTTGACCTTATCTTACCGTGAACGCGACTTTGTGTTAGCCTCTCGGGCATTAGGCGAAAGCAATGTCAAAATTGCCTTTAAACATGTTTTGCCAAATATTTCAGGGATTATCATTGTGCAAATCATGATGACAGTACCAAGTGCCATTATGTATGAATCAGTCTTGTCTGCCATCAACCTCGGTGTCAAACCACCGACTGCTTCACTTGGCTCTTTGATTACAGATGCTCAGGAAAACTTGCAATATTACCCTTCTCAAGTCTTGCTTCCAGCTCTTGCTTTAGTTTTTATTTCCTTGGCATTTATTCTTTTAGGAGATGGGCTACGCGATGCCTTTGATCCAAAATCAAGTAACGAATAGGAGGAGAACAAATGACAAACGAAACCATTTTAAGTGTTAAAAACCTCCACGTTGATTTCAAAACCTATGCAGGGGATGTGAAAGCTATTCGCGATATTAGTTTTGATCTCAAAAAAGGAGAAACGCTTGCGATTGTTGGGGAATCTGGATCAGGAAAATCAGTGACCACTAGGACCTTGATGGGCTTAAATGCTAAAAATGCTAACCTTTCTGGGGAGATTGATTTTAAAGGAAAAAAACTCAATGCCCTTAAGGAAGAAGAATGGGTTAAGGTACGTGGTAAAGAAATTGCCATGATTTTCCAAGACCCAATGACCAGTCTCGATCCAACGATGAAAATCGGAATGCAAATTGCTGAAGCTATTTTGATTCATGAGAATATTAGTAAGCAAGAAGCCTTGAGTCGCGCCCTTGAATTGATGCATCAAGTAGGTATTCCAAATGCTGAAGAGCATATTAATGATTATCCACATCAGTGGTCAGGTGGGATGCGTCAGCGTGCTGTGATTGCTATCGCTCTTGCAGCTAATCCAGAAATCCTGATTGCTGATGAACCGACCACAGCGCTTGATGTTACCATTCAGGCACAAATCTTGAAATTAATGAAAGAAATCCAACAACAGACGGAATCGTCTATTATTTTCATTACCCATGACCTTGGAGTTGTGGCTGGTATGGCTGACCGTGTCGCGGTAATGTATGCTGGAAAAATTGTTGAGTATGGAACGGTGGATGAAGTCTTTTATAACCCACAACACCCTTATACATGGGGCTTGCTTAATTCTATGCCAACTACAGATACCACCTCAGGGAGTTTAGAATCTATTCCTGGAACGCCGCCTGACTTGCTTAATCCTCCTAAGGGAGATGCTTTTGCAGCCCGCAATGAATTTGCCTTGGATATTGATCATGTGGAGGCTCCGCCGATGTTTAAGGTCAGCGACACCCATTATGCGGCAACTTGGTTATTAGATGAGCGAGCGCCCAAAGTCACTCCACCAGTTCAAATTCAAAAACGATGGGCAAAATGGCAAAAACGAGAAGGAGGCAAGCTAAATGAATGATAATCGAAAGAAATTAGTAGAGTTAAAAAATGTCTCCTTAACTTTCAATAAGGGAAAGAAAAACGAAGTCAAAGCCATTGATAATGTGAGCTTTGATATTTATGAAGGGGAAGTGTTTGGACTGGTTGGGGAATCTGGATCAGGAAAAACAACTGTTGGTCGCGCCATTTTAAAGCTTTATGATATTAATGAAGGGGAAATTATTTTTAATGGTGAAACCGTTTCTCATTTGAAAGGGAAAGACTTGCGGACCTTTCGTAAGGATGCTCAGATGATTTTCCAAGATCCTCAGGCTAGTCTTAACGGCCGTATGAAAATCAGAGATATTGTGGCAGAAGGGCTAGATATTCATGGACTAACAGCTTCAAAGGCAGAACGAGAAGACCGCGTGCAAGAACTCCTTGATTTGGTTGGGTTGAATAAGGACCATTTGACACGTTACCCTCATGAATTTTCTGGTGGTCAACGTCAACGGATTGGGATTGCCCGTGCTTTGGCAGTGAAACCTAAATTTATCATTGCTGATGAACCTATCTCAGCTCTCGATGTGTCGATTCAGGCCCAGGTGGTTAACTTGATGCAAAAGCTTCAGCACAAACGTGGATTGACCTATCTTTTTATTGCCCATGACTTGTCAATGGTCAAATACATTTCTGACCGTATCGGAGTCATGCACTGGGGTAAAATGTTGGAGATTGGGACCTCAGATGATGTCTATAATCACCCTATTCATCCTTATACCAAGAGCCTACTCTCGGCTATTCCTGAGCCAGATCCAGACAAAGAACGTCAGCGGGTGGCTGATGTGTATGATCCAAGTCAAGAATTGGACGGCCAAGAACGTCAGATGCATGAGATTACTCCAGGCCATTTTGTCTTAGCTACCCAAGAAGAAGCAGACCAATATCGACGGGAGTATCATTAAGCAGTCACAAAATAATTGAGACATTAGAAAAAGGATTACTAAAAACCTTGCATTTGGTTTTGTCGTTAATCCTTTTTTTGATGGGAAAAATATGTCAATTTCATTTAATAAGTTAGGACCGAATATCGCTTGATGAGAGGACAACAAAAAACACGAGTGGTTAAACTCGTGTAAAGATATTAGTCTTTGTCCGGTGTCAAGACCATCGGAATAATAATAGGTTCACGTTCGGTTTTTTCATATAGGAACGGACGAAGGGCGTTGACAATGGCCCCGTTGACTGATTGGATGCTGGCATCCTTGTTTTTCAAGGCAATACGGATAGCATTGAATAACACCCGTTGGCTTTCGCGAATCAAGTCGCCTGACTCACGCATATAAATGAAGCCACGACTTAGAATATCTGGTCCAGCGAGAATCATTTGAGTCTCAAAATCAACAGTAGCAACAGCTAAAACAACACCATCTTCTGATAAATCACGACGGTCTCTCAAGACAGCTGTACCAATATCGCCAATACCATTTCCGTCAACGTAAATGTCTTGTGCGTTGAAATGACCTGCAATACGAGCACTATCACTTGTCAAGGCAAGGACGTCGCCGTTTTCCATGATAAAGATATTTTCCTTTGGAATACCGGTATCCATAGCGAGTCCTGCGTGGACTTTTTGCATACGGTATTCCCCATGAACAGGCATGAAATATTTTGGTTTAATCAAGCGCAGCATGAGTTTTTGCTCTTGCTGGCCACCGTGCCCTGACGTGTGGATATTATTCACTTTTCCGTGGATAACTTCAACGCCAGCTTCTTGGATGGTGTTGATCAGTTTGTTGACACTTGTGGTGTTTCCTGGAATTGGGCTAGATGAGAAAATAACCGTGTCGCCTGGTTGTAAGCTAACCTGGCGATGCGTCCCGTTGGCAATACGAGCAAGCGCAGCCATTGATTCCCCTTGACTACCTGTACACATAATCAATACTTCATTGGCATGGTAGTTTTTAAGCTCATTTGCTTCAATAAAGGTGCCTTTTGGAACCTTGATGTAGCCAAGTTCAATCCCGTTAACGATGGCTTTTTCCATTGATCGTCCAAAGACAGCAATTTTACGCCCAGTTTTGACAGCAGCTTCAGCAGCCTGTTGCAAACGGTAGATGTTTGAAGCGAAGGAAGCAAAGATAATGCGTCCATGAATGCCTTCGATAATTTTCAAGATGGACTGGCCAACGACTTTTTCAGAATTGGTAAAGGTTGGGACCTCCGCATTGGTCGAATCAGAGAGTAGGCAAAGAACGCCTTCTTCACCCAGCGCAGCCATACGGTGCAAGTCAGCTGGGTCTCCTACTGGGGTAAAGTCAAACTTAAAGTCCCCTGTACAGATGATTTTTCCTTGTGGGGTATGAATCACAATACCAAGGGGTTCTGGGATGGAGTGAGTCGTCCTAAAGAAGGTTACACTCATGTTTTTGAAGGTTAGTTCAGTGTTGTGATTGATTTCGTGAACCGTAGCGTCACGCCAGAGACCGTGTTCTTCCAATTTCCCACGGATGAGGGCGAGGGCTAAAGGTCCTGCATAGATAGGGATATTAGCCTGTTTGAGGAGGAAAGGAATCCCACCGATATGGTCCTCGTGACCGTGTGTGATGACAAGGGCCTTAACCCGATCCAAATTATCAACAATATAAGAATAGTCTGGAATAACGTAGTCAATTCCCAATAAGTCGTCTTCTGGGAATTTAATACCAGCATCAACGATGATGATTTCGTCTTGGTATTCAATCCCGTAAGTGTTTTTTCCGATTTCCCCGAGACCACCGATGGCAAAAACCCCAACTTCATTAGGTTTTAAACTGATATTTGTCATCTTAGAACTCCGTTAATTCAAAAACACCAGTCTCTTTTTCGTAATCGAGGTGTTTGTCAGAAAGTAACTCGATAAACTCAACGTTGTAGCCAGTGTGTTCTTCAACGAGTTTACGTGCTTTAATACGGCCCTCAAGTTCGTCAGTAGCATCAATATCAAGGTATAGGGCCTTGGTATTCTCGCGACGTGGGCTTTGGTCTTTTGTTTCTTGATAGAAAACTTTATAAATCATTTAGTCAATAGTCCTTTCGTTATGAATCAATTATCCAAACAATAACAAATAGGTCAAAACGCTAGGAATGTATCGTTTTGACGGTTTTAGTATGATGTCATTATTGTGTAGTAGATTAATTCCTGATTCTGTGCAATTACTAGAATTATACCATAAAGTCACCCTTTAGTAAAAAGTTTCGACAAATTTATTAGTCCCTTCAGCCCTTATTAGGAGAGCCTTTTTGATGTTGTCCCTTCATTTGTGTTATAATTGAAACTAGAAATTGCACTAGAAAGACAAAACATGAAGATACTTGCATTTGATACCTCAAATAAAACCCTCTCCCTTGCCATCCTGGAGAATGAACGGCTTTTGGCGGACATGACACTTAATATCAAGAAAAATCATAGCATTAGCCTTATGCCAGCTATTGATTTTTTGATGGCTTCTGTAGATCTCAAACCCAAGGATTTGGACAGGATTGTGGTGGCGCAAGGACCTGGATCTTATACAGGGTTGCGAGTAGCAGTTGCGACGGCCAAGATGCTAGCTTACAGTTTAGGCATCGATTTAGTTGGCGTCTCGAGTTTATATGCCTTGGCAGCACAAACCTGTCAGCAATACCCAGACAGTTTGGTAGTGCCCTTAGTTGATGCCAGACGCCAAAATGCTTATGTGGGTTACTACCGACAAGGGAAACTAGTTCTGCCAGAAAGTCATTCGTCTTTAGAGGCTATTTTGACTCAATTAGAAGGGGAGGCTAATCTCACTTTTGTTGGAGAAACGGCTCCTTTTGCTGAGCGCATTCAAGAGGAACTACCTCAAGCCAAAATCGTGCCAACCCTCCCTTCAGCCTACGAATGCGGTCTTTTGGGGCAAAGATTGGCACCAGAAAATGTAGATGCCTTTGTTCCTCAATACCTAAAGAGGGTAGAGGCTGAAGAAAATTGGTTGAAGGATCATCAAGTGAGTGATGACAGCCAGTACATTAAGCGGGTGTAAGATGAAAACACTTGAAGAAAAAGCGAGAGCCATTCACCAGCTCCTCGAAGTGACTTATGAAAAGTCGCCTTGGACTTTGGAGCAAGTCTTGGCAGATATGCAACAGGATCAAACAGATTATTTTCTGATTGAAGAGCAAGGAAAGTTGCTGGCTTTTTTAGCTATTCAATCCTTAATTGGAGAGACAGAAATCACTAATATCGCAGTTTTACCCAGTCATCAAAGTCGGGGACTAGCTTCTCAGTTGATGAGACATTTAGATGAGATTATCGGCGATATTTTTTTAGAAGTGAGGGAATCAAATCGTAAAGCCCAAGGCCTGTATCGGAAATTTGGTTTTGAGCTTGTCGGCAAAAGACAAGCGTATTACCATGATCCTATTGAAGCGGCCTTGGTGATGAAACGGGAAGGAAAACATGACAGATAGGTATATTTTAGCAGTCGAGAGTTCTTGTGATGAGACCAGCGTTGCTATTTTAAAAAACGATAACATTTTATTGAGTAACATCATTGCAAGTCAGGTTGAGAGCCATAAACGCTTTGGTGGTGTTGTGCCAGAAGTGGCTAGCAGGCACCATGTAGAAGTGATTACCACTTGCTTTGAGGATGCTTTGCAAGAAGCTGGTATTCAGGCCTCTGACCTTTCAGCAGTTGCCGTGACCTATGGTCCTGGACTTGTTGGAGCACTCCTAGTCGGTTTAGCAGCAGCCAAGGCCTTTGCTTGGGCCAATGACCTTCCCTTGATTCCAGTCAATCATATGGCAGGACACCTCATGGCTGCGCGTGAACAAAAACCCTTGGTTTATCCTTTGTTAGCCTTATTGGTATCAGGAGGCCACACCGAATTGGTTTATGTCACAGAACCTGGTTCCTATCATATTGTTGGTGAAACGCGCGATGATGCTGTTGGGGAAGCTTATGATAAGGTGGGACGTGTCATGGGCTTGACCTATCCTGCTGGTCGTGAAATTGATCAACTGGCTCATAAGGGGCAAGATACCTATCATTTCCCTCGTGCAATGATTAAGGAAGATCATTTGGAATTTTCCTTTTCTGGGCTTAAATCAGCTTTCATTAACCTTCATCACAATGCGGAGCAAAAAGGAGAAGAATTGGTCTTGGAAGATTTATGTGCTTCTTTCCAAGCTGCCGCTCTTGATATCTTATTAGCTAAAACTAAAAAAGCCTTGGCTAAATACCCAGCTAAGATGTTGGTGGTAGCAGGTGGTGTCGCTGCTAATCAGGGCTTGCGCGAACGCTTAGCAGAGGAAATCACTGACATTGATGTGGTCATTCCGCCACTAAGGCTTTGTGGGGATAATGCTGGCATGATTGCCTTAGCGGCAGCTGTCGAATACGATAAGCAACACTTTGCCAGCTTGGACTTGAATGCTAAGCCCAGCTTAACCTTTGACCAGTTCCATAAAGATTAGTTCTAAAGGTATTTTAAGTTTAATCTTGAAAGTAGTCTGCCCTACCTAGAGGCAGGCTTTTTCTGTGTTAACCGATAATAGTGCGACGATTACTTCATAGAATCTCATTGAAACATAGACAAGCTTATGATTGGCTGACTTGTATTCTTCCAGTCAACCCTAGGACTTTTGAAAGTATTGTGGTGACAGTTGTTCAATTATTGACACAAAAAACAACCCGGTATCTTGGCATACCGGATTGTCATGATGATAAGTAATTGGCTTCTATGATTACTAATATGTCAAACAATTACCTGCAAAATAATCGTTTGCTTTAGGTGAAGTAAGCTTACCAGCTAGCTTTAGTGATTCCTGGTAGTTGACCTTTGTGCGCTAGGTTGCGGAAATTGATACGGCTTACACCAAACTTACGCATGTAAGCGTGTGGACGGCCATCAATCATGTCACGGTTTTTCAAGCGGTTTGGGTTTGAATCACGAGGCAATTTGCGAAGTGCTTCATAGTCACCATTGGCTTTAAGTTCGCGACGGAGGTCAGCGTACTGTTCAATCAGTTGGAGCTGCTTGTGGTATTTAGCAATTTTTGATTTCTTTGCCATTGCTTTCTCCTTCTATAATATTAATAATCCCAGAGTTCCTATCAGCACTCTGGATTTTCTTAACCAGTAATGAACCAGTTAAGAAAACATAAATCCATTATACAATATTTCATAAGAAATGCAAGAAAAATATTTAACTGGTTATGGTTTTTTGTAATCTTCTGATAGTGATTGTGACCAAAAAAGCCTAAGAAAGAATCTTAAGCTTCTTATTTTTAGTCGTAATGCAGGCTCCCTGCTACCCAGCCGGAGCAAAGGGCAGAAGTGATATTAAACCCTCCGGTGTGAGCATTAATATCTAAGACTTCTCCAGCAAAATACAGCCCAGGCACTTTCTTACTTTCCAAGGTTTTAGGATTGATTTCTTTTAAATCCACGCCTCCTTTGGTCACAAAAGATTTAGCCAAAGACATTTTTCCTGTAATGGGTATCTGGAGGTGTTTGAGTTTATCAAGCAATTCCTTCTCTTGTTTTGGAGAGAGTTGTTTGACCTTCTCGGGATAATCTTCTGATAAAAAATCAGCTACTCGTTCAGGCAGTAGGCCTTTAAGAGCATTTTTGATGTTTTTATCACGTTGATCACTCAGATAAGCGGTTAAGTCATCTGTTGATAAGTGTGGCAAAAAATCTAGCTCTGCTATTTCCCCGCCTTTCACAAAAGAAGATAAACGGAGAGCTGCAGGACCTGAAAGGCCAAAGTGAGTGAAGAGTAAGTCGTGTGTGATGACGTGTTTGTCATAACTAAGAGTAACGTCGTCTAGGGAAATACCTTGCAAGACTTTGTGAGGAAAATCAGTTAACAGAGGACTCTCAGCAGCTTCTAAATCAGTCACTGTCAATTTAAAATGCCTTGCAATATCAAGTCCAAAACCTGTTGAACCAGTTGAGGGATAGGACTTGCCTCCTGTGGTCACAATTAATTTATGACAGCTAAATGTCTGGTCTGCAGTTTTGAGGTAGAAGAGGTCATCTTGTTTTTTAACGGAGACCACCTCAGTGTTGGTTAGTACCTTGCCTCCAAGAGATTTAATTTTCTTTTCAAGAGCATCAATGATTGTCCTAGATTTATCTGTGGTAGGGAACATCCGGCCATGGTCTTCTTCTTTTAAAGAGACGCCATTTTCCTTGAAAAAGGCAATAATATCGTGGTTATCAAACTGGGAAAAGACACTATATAAAAAGCGCCCATTTCCCGGAATCCCTGCTATAAGGTCATCAAGGCTCCCACTATTGGTCACATTACAGCGTCCACCACCGGTTCCCGCTAATTTTTTACCTAAGCGGCGGTTTTTTTCAATCAAGAGAGTTTTGTAGCCATAGTAGCTGCTGGAGATAGCGGCCATCATACCAGCTGGCCCCCCTCCAATAATAATCGTATCGTATTGTGTCATAGCTTTATTTTATCATAAAGGTACGGTATTTAATAGTAATGTAAATGAGCTAATATGTCATACTATTTTTCCACTCATCTAACAATGCTTTCAAGAAATAATGGATGCCTTTAGCACGACTGAAATGAGGTCAAATTGACAGAATACTCCTATTATGTTACTATTTTTAGTAAGAATATTCAGTGATTAATAAAGAGGAAAATATGGCAATTGAAAAGACAGTTAGTGAACTAGCTGACATTTTGGGAGTGAGCCGTCAGGCGGTCAATAATCGTGTCAAGTCTTTACCCGAGGAAGATCTTGATAAAAATGATAAGGGAGTCACTGTGGTTAAGCGTAGTGGCCTTATTAAGTTGGAAGAAATCTATAAAAAAACGATTTTTGACGATGAGCCTATCAGTGAAGAGACCAAACAACGTGAGCTTTTAGAGATTCTTGTGGATGAGAAAAACACTGAAATCACGCGACTTTATGAACAACTCAAAGCCAAAGATGCTCAACTTGCCTCAAAAGATGAGCAAATGCGTGTTAAAGACGTGCAAATCGCTGAAAAAGATAAACAATTGGATCAGCAACAACAATTGACAGCTAAGGCCATGGCTGACAAAGAAACCCTTAAATTAGAATTAGAAGAAGCCAAAGCAGAAGCTGACCAAGCTCGTTTACAAGTCGAAGAAGTTCAAGCTGAAGTTGGTCCTAAAAAAGGCTTTTTCACACGCTTGTTTGCTAAATAATCAGAAAAACGATTAAGGCCCTATAAGGGTCTTTTTTGGAGGAAAACATGAAACACCTAGACACTTATATTGCTTTTGATTTAGAATTTAACACGGTTAACGAGATTAGTCACCTCATCCAACTATCAGCAGTTAAATATGACAACCATAAAGAAGTTGACAGCTTTGACACCTATGTTTACACAGATGTTCCCTTACAGAGCTTTATCAATGGCCTAACAGGAATCACGTCTGACAAGATTGCTGCGGCACCAAAAGTCGAAGAGGTTATAACTGCTTTCAAGGATTTTGTCGGAGAATTACCATTGATTGGTTACAATGCTCAAAAATCTGACTTGCCTATTCTAGCTGAAAATGGCTTAGATTTAAGGGACCAATACCAGATTGACCTCTTTGATGAAGCTTACGATAGACGTAGCGCAGACTTAAATGGGATTGCTAACCTGCGTTTGCAAACGGTCGCAACCTTTTTAGGCATTAAGGGTCGAGGTCATAACAGCTTAGAAGATGCTAGAATGACAGCAGGTATTTATGAGTCTTTTTTAGAAACAGATACGAACAAAGCCTATCTCAGCCATCAAGAAGAAATGATTACCGATAACCCTTTCGCAGCTTTGGGAGGATTTTTCGACTAAAGGCTCTGCTATTTCTAAAAAATAAAAAAATCCTCTAGGGTTAGCCCTTGCTTGTAACGCTAGGTCATTTGATAAGATAGGGGCATATCAAGAGGGAGTCGGGTGCACACGAATCGTTTTTGATCACTAAATGATAGAAAGAAGGTGTGGAAATGTCTCAATTCTATTCGACTGGAGAATTGGCCAACTTAGCTGGGGTTTCTACTCGAACCGTCCAATACTACGACCAACGTGGAATATTGACTCCGACAGCATTGACAGAAGGTGGACGGCGACTCTATACAGATTCTGATTTAGAACAATTACGCATAATCTGCTTTCTGCGCGATTTGGGATTTTCCATTGAGCAGATTCGCAAAGTCTTAGCAGAGGAAAATGCAGCCCAGGTGCTGGAATTGCTTCTAGTTGATCATATTGCGACTGCCAAGGAAGACTTGACTGCAAAAGAGCAACAAGTTGACATAGCTGTCAAGATACTTGACAGACTTCGAAAACAAGACCCCCAGTCACTAGATTTTCTGATGGACATTTCGCTTAGCATGAAAAATCAAAAAGCTTGGAAAAAACGCTTTATTACTTTAATTGTCTGTTTGACAGTGGAAACTCTACTTTTTGTGGGTGGAGCCTATTTTCTCCAATTGACAGTCTGGAAATATTTATTAATCCCGGTGTTTCTTTTAGTCTTACTAGGAACCTTATACTGGTATTACCAAAATATCTGTTATATTTGTCCTTCTTGTCATCAAACATTTGAAGCAAAATGGACAGAATTTGCCCTAGCAGGTCATACGCCACGAACTAGAAAGTTAACCTGTCCCCATTGTCACCAAAAATCGTATTGCTTGGAACTGGCAAAAGAGGACACTGTCTCAAGAGACAAACACTAACTCATAAAAAACCTAGCCTGAGATTGTTCTCAAGCTAGGTTTTGTTTGTTAAAATGGTAATTTACCAGCAAAAGCGCCTAATGTTTTTTTAGTCGCTTCATCAACTTGCGCAAGGGCATCATTAATGGCTTGAGTGGTCATGTCTTGAAGGGTTTCCACATCTTCAGAATCCACAACAGCTTCTTTGAAGTCAATCCTAACCAATTTTTTATCACCTGTAAAGGTAGCAGTGACAAGGTCCTGAGCTGATTTTCCAGTAAATTGCATAGCAGCCAAATCTGCTTGTTTTTGTTCCATTTGTTTCTGAAGCTTTTGTGCCTGCTTCATCATGTTTTGCATATTCATCATAAGATTTTCTAGATTCCTTTCGTATCAAGGGTTTAGACCCTATTATTAAATTTTCGTTGCCTTATTTTGCCTTATTACTAAAAATTTTCAAAGGCAGAGGCTATTTCTTTTTGTTGAGCAGGAAATAAATGTGAGTACACATTTATTGTGGTATTGATTGAGGAGTGCCCTAATCGTTTCATCAAAATAAAGAAGATATAGTCTTTTCCTTCACCGTTTCTGAGACCTTGTGATATAAGGAAAGCTGCGTGCGAATGCCTGAAGTCATGATTGCGGATAAACTTCAAACCATTTGGGAACCGTTTTTTCAGTACAACCCTAAAATTGGAGACATCAGAACTAGTAAGCACTTCTGGATTTGTTTGAAAAATTTGCAGACTATTGGTATTGTCTACAAATTTTTGAAGTAAATCACGTTGCATAGCTTTCCATATCTTCAATTCTTCTACAAAAGCATTGTGTATGTAAATCCGACGATTGGATTGTGTGGTTTTTACTGTGTCGATATGAACTTGATTATTTCGATAGTAAGCAGAGTATTTAATATCGATGAATCCATGTTCAAGATTGATTTGCTCCCAGGTCAAAGCCAGTGCCTCTCCAATACGTACACCTGTATACATTAAGACACGATATAAGAGTTGAAATTGGTATTCATTCTCCTTAAATAGTGCATCAAATTGTTTAAACTGTTCAGGTGTATAGTATGCCATTTCCTTTTGTTGCTGTGGCAATCGTCTCAATCCATCGCAAGGATTATCTTGTCGAATCCGATTTGCGACTGCAACATCAAACATTTTATGGACGAAAATCATTTGCTGATTAACATGAGAATTGGTGAGAGTTCCACCTTTTACACTAGGTTGGCTTTTCAGCCAATTTCTATATTCTTTGATATCTGTAGTGGACACAGCTCGCATGTCCGCATTTTTAAAGTATTGGGACATATATACTCGATAGTATGATTCTTGACTATCTATTGTTCCTCGCTTATTCCCTCGAAGTTCATCTTCTTCTTGAACGAGCGAATATAGATAGGAAACAGAAACTTTATCTTTATGACTGACTTGATGTAGCTTATTGATACGATAATCTGCCTCATATCGTTCAGCCTCTTTGCGTGTTTTAAAATCTGTTTTTCTGTGACGTTTTTGTTCACCAGTCACGGCATCATAACCGTCACTAATATCCACCTTCCATTTTTTATTTTGTTGTCTAGTTACTGCCATTTCAAACTCCTTTTTCAAGAGCAGTATCTTCTTGTACGGATACTATTATATCATTTTGAAGAGATAACTCAAAGCCTAGAATATTTTCTACAGTCTTGAGAGGAACACGATTAATACGCTTATTTTGATACCATTGGAAGCCTTCAGAAACTAATAGTGCTTTTGCTTCTCGAATCAATTTCTTAGATTGAGAGTTGGAATAACCTGTTAGTTTCATAATATCATCTTTCGTTACAATTTGAATCATTCTTTTTCTCCTTTACTAAATTATTTAAATCATGTCGTCTTGAATCAAGATATTTTGCAAAAAAATAAGTTTTATTCATAATGAGATTAAGAATTCTAATATCTTCTGACCTAGCATATCGAACTAAGCTATTAAATTCTGTAAAGTTATGCTCTTCAATTAAATCTATAACTAGAGTTAAAAATTCATCAGAATGATTATCTATAAGGAATTTATCTAATTCAAATCCACAGCCACTTTCAATATCATCAACATTGTAAAGTGTTTTTTCAGGATTTTCTGCATGAGTAAAATAATCATACATTCCCTTAGGAGACATCACAATTTCAACATGAGCAGGGCCATTTAACTTATTTTTGATAAGTTCAGAGACTTGAGAGTAACTCTTGAGGGAATCAAAATAAAATACTCCATGTTTATGTGCTTTTTTAAATTCTCCTGTTTTTTTGTCCATATCCTTATCGTGCCAAGGCGATAATACAAAGGGAATGTGAATTTCTTCGAGGATGTCTAAATAGTTATCTGGTGCACTTTCCTTGTAAAAAAGGAAAGCCCACTTATTTGAACGCTTTTCTTTTGACATAAATGGTTCCTTTCTTTTTGGAATATTTTTAAAGGTTTCGATGATCATTGATTATTGACTAATTGGGGGTCGTAGTAACCCCAATTAGTCAATAGCAGAAGTAAGAAACGGGGCTGTCTGGCTTTTGCTTAACGCAAGCCACAGCCCCAAGGAATTAACGTTTTTGACCAGTGAACCACAATTGATTATGAACTCGAACAGGAGAAGAGAAATAATAGTCGCCGTGTTGACTGACAATCTCTTCTTTTAATTGTGCTTCCATGTCCGATAGGATTTTTTGTCCCTGTTGGTCTCCAGGAACTTTCAGAAAGATAGTGATAGCATCTTTTCGTATATCTACAATACACTTGCGAACAGCTCGGTTAAATCCGTTATGGATTGGGTTGATAGTGGTAACCATCTGGTGTTCAAAATTACTTATTTTCTGTACTCGTTCACGCTGGAAAAGGAAGTGTCTTAATAAAAAGGTGCAATAGACTGATAGACAGTAATTCCAAAAACTATCTGTTTTCAATCGTTGTATCATCTCTATCCCAGCCAATAATAAGGCAAGTAGTAGAGAAACAAGAGCAATTCTATGGCAAACGGAACCAATGATATCCGTAGTACTTTTGACCGTATCTAGATTGACAAATGTGATGTTGGTTAATTGAACTGAAAGAAAGTTGAATAACCAGCCAAATGCAGAACAGATAGGAGCAAATAGAAATAAGTATAGTATGAGATTAAAACTTCTCATAAAGTAGGTTTTATTGGTCATAGGATACCTCGTTTAGTGTAGTAGGTTGGGCAGAGTAAGGGGAGAACTTGGTAAGGGTGTTCATTGTCAATAACTTGAATTATACCTGTTCCATGTCCCATTGGAATGACAATCCCTTCTGGATCTAAGTCTGGAAATAAAAATTGAGTAGTCTTCTTATTGACATTTCCGATTTGTAGTAAAACATTTAGCTGTTCCCTGACTGAAATTGGAATGGTATTATAATCAAATCGCTGACTAACTAGAAACAAATGAATTTTCGTCACTCGTCCTAATAGAGCAACTTGTGAGAGTAAAGAAAAGAAAGCTTCTTTGATATTCTTATTGACTCCTTCTGAGAGGGCTAGGACTTCATCAATGACAATGGTTAGATGTGTAAATTGATGATTGGAATTATCATACAAAATGGCCTGTCGTTTCTGAATGAGATTCAGACACTGGCTTAATTGTTCATTTACTTGTGAAACAAAATCTGATTTTGAGCGGCTTTCAACTGGGTAGATAGCCGTAATCTGATTTTCTCTTGCCCACCTGCTTGGTATATCAAATTTAGGGTCAATGATAATCAAGTCAGACATATGCTTCAGTAAACTCAAAAAGTAAGTGAGAGCATAGGATTTCCCTGAGCCTGAATTGCCAGCAATTGCCCAATGATTAATCTTATCTAAGTTGAGTTCAAAATTTTTCATAATGGGAATTTTCCCATTTGTTAAACTAGCTGAAAACTTATCAAGATCAGAGATAATCAAACGTTCAGAAATACCCTTCCTCCATGGGAAAAACAACCCCCGTTGAATGTGCATATCATCAGTATTCATAGGAACAAAATAGGCTGCATTTTGTTTTAATAAGGTAAATTGAGGGTAAAGGGAAGCATTGGCGATAAGAAAGATTTTCTTGTATAAGTCATCATCAAGAATATAGGCGCACGGAAGGCGAGGGACAAAGACAAAGCCATCTTCTTGAATGATAATGTTAAAGGAATTCGTATAGCTGGTTTCTCCCTGTATCAAAGCTCCTAGGGCCATATTAAGACTCTGGAGCAAGTAAGATTGCAGGAAAGATCGGTTCAGCACATCATGAGATTGTGAAGTCATTAGCCAACCTCTTTGAGACCTTTTGCCTTGAAATAGATGTTATATTTCACTTCGCAAGCTTGTAGTGTGTCAAATTGAATCATAGATTGAAATGTTGGAAGCTCAATCGACTCTTCAAATTTCACTTGAAAAGGGTCTTGCCCTTCTTGCACAAACCATGCTTTGTAAGCGACTATTTCCCCTGTTGGCTTCCCGTCTTCAAACCGCTGTTGCGGTTCAAGTTCGGTGCTGAGTGAGTAAATCGGTTGCTTTTGACTGATAATTTTATCAGCTAATGTAGCGGTGTAACCACCTTTTGTGGTTTTCATTTTAAATGCCATGAACAGTTTCTCCTTGTGACTAATTTCAAAATTTTCTCGAGCTTTTCTAGAATCAGCTCGTAATATTGATGAGACGTCTCTTATCTTTTTGTAAACGAGAGCTTTGATATCTCTTGTTTACAGTCTTATAATAACATCACTAGAGACTTGAATCAACCCTGTTGTTTTTTGTTATATTGACAAAATAGCTATTTCTAGATACAATAATATATAAACTAAATACAAAAAAGGAGAGCTTATGAAAGAAATGCAATCACTTAAACAATTTGTTATTGAACAGGTTTCATTTTTTGGAATTGACGATACACAAAAAAATTTTAAAAAAATTTACACAAAAGCCAAAAGAATTCTTGAAAGCTGGAATTATTGGCAAGATGCACCTACCAAAGTTATTGAACGTAACCGTACTAAACTATTTACGCAAGAACAACTTCAAAAACTTAAATTTAACATGGAAACTTACTTACTTAAACAAAGCTCTAAATATGATTATAAACATTACTTAAAACTAACCAGTCAGATAACAGAACAAGTCGGAACTATGGAAGATGATATGGAAAATGGGCACCATCCCTTGAATTTATCTCCTCAAGCTTTCGATAAAATGATGATGCAAGCATCTAGTGATGATCCTTACTACATCAGTCAAGTTAGTCGAGAAGAGAAATTAGAAGTGATGATGACTGCTTTATTTGAAAGATTTTTCACTCCGCTCGACCTTAATTTATGGAATAAAGACATTTCGTTAGTTGAAGGTGCTCGTTTAGCCGATGATCCTCTTCAAATCATTTCTTCACTTGAATACCAACTTGCAAAAGAACGGTTAGATGCACCTAACAAATGTCACTATTATAGTCGTAAAAAAGATATTTCTTAAATAAAGAAACAAAAAAGCAGATAGGACAAGTCCTTATCTGCTTTTTTGATTTACTTTTCTTCTCTCTCAAAAGAAATGGTTTCACCTTCTAGAGTAACAACGAGGTTCCCTTTATCAGTAAAATCATAAGTGCCTTCCAGATCAACAGAAGCTCCCCATTTTTCTCCTTTGAGGTGGATTTCTTTCTTCTGTTGATTAATAGTTCCTTTTAAATGGTATGTTCCAAATAAAAAGTTTTTTATCTTCATCTTAGCGGTTTTGTTATCAGATATGGATAACTGACGTTGAATGCCGTCTCCTCTTTGAATATAAGTTCCATTTATAGATCTACCACAAGCGACTAAGCAGAAAACACTTAAGAAGAATAAAATAGCTAGTAGTTTTTTTCTCATTGCTCCTTGCTCAAACCTTTCTCTTTCTCTTTTTCTTTTTTATAATAGAAAGCATTTGCTTCAATCTCTTCAATCGTATCAGGAAATTGTTGAACCAATCTGGCATTCAATAATTTT